>CALZMV010000024.1 GCA_945788655.1 uncultured Clostridia bacterium
GAATTTGAAACCGGAGTTATAAAAAATATTACAAAAAATGAAGAATATAAAGCAATGCCTTTCCCAGGATTCATTGACAACATAATAAAAAAGGGAGGGCTCCTGAATTCACTAAAATAGGAAGGACAATGGTAAGCATATGTTAACACTAAAAGCGTTTGAAGAGGCTACAGAAGTTGTATCAAAGGTTGCAATAGAAACAAAGCTAATCTACAGTAATTATTTAAGCGAACAGACAGGTAATAAAATTTATTTAAAACCTGAAAATTTACAAATCACAGGTGCTTATAAACTGAGAGGTGCATATTACAAAATCAGCACTTTAACGGATGAAGAAAGAAAAAAAGGCTTAGTTACTGCTTCTGCCGGAAATCATGCACAAGGAGTGGCATATGCTGCTAAAGCATATGGATGTAAAGCAACTATTGTAATGCCTACAACTACACCATTGATGAAAGTTGACAGAACAAAAAGCTATGGTGCGGAAGTGGTCTTATACGGAAACGTATATGACGAAGCTGCAGCATATGCTGCAAAGCTTTCTGAAGAAAATGGTTATACTTTTATACATCCTTTCGATGACCCTGCAGTAGCAACAGGTCAGGGAACAATAGCTATGGAAATTATTAAAGAATTACCATTGGTAGATTATATTCTTGTACCAGTTGGTGGAGGAGGTCTTGCTACCGGGGTATCGACACTTGCTAAACTATTAAATCCAAAGATAAAAGTAATAGGTGTTGAACCTGCAGGAGCAAACTGCTTGCAGGAATCACTTAAAAACGGAAAGGTAACTACATTAGATTCTGTTTCAACTATAGCTGATGGTACCGCTGTAAAGACTCCTGGAACAAAGATTTTCCCTTATCTGCAGAAGGGATTAGATGATGTAATAACAGTAAGTGACGATGAATTAATTGTTTCATTCCTGGATTTAGTTGAAAATCATAAGCTTATTGTTGAAAATTCAGGACTTCTTACAGTTGCTGCTCTTAAACATATTGATGTTAAAGATAAAAAGATTGTTTCAATTTTGAGCGGAGGTAATATGGACATAATAACCATGTCTTCCGTTGTACAGCTTGGTCTTATTAAGAGGGACAGAATATTTACTGTATCGGTTCTTTTGCCAGACAAACCTGGTGAACTTGTAAGAGTTGCTTCAATTATTGCAAATGAACAAGGCAACGTTATCAAGCTTGAACATAATCAGTTCGTTTCAACAAATCGTACAGCAGCAGTGGAGTTAAAGATAACAATAGAAGCCTTTGGAACAGAACACAAAAAATCAATTGTTAAATCACTTAAAAATGAAGGATATAATCCAAAACTAATAACAGTACAAATGTAAAGGACAGGTAAACAAATGGAGTACAAAATAGCAGTAATACCCGGAGATGGAATAGGTCCGGAGGTAGTTGGCGAAGCCATTAAAGTTTTAGATGCAGTAGCAAAAAAATACAAGCACACTTTTAACTATGAATATCTTTTAGCAGGAGGATGCGCAATAGATGCTACAGGTGAATGTCTTCCTGTTGAAACAGTTGAGAAAGCAAAGGCAAGTGATGCTGTTCTTCTAGGTGCTGTCGGTGGTCCAAAATGGGATAATCTACCCGGTGATAAGAGACCTGAAAGGGCTCTTCTAGGTTTAAGAAGTGCACTTGGCTTATTTGCCAATCTGAGACCTGCTATTATGTTTGATGAATTAAAAGATGCATGCCCATTAAGACCGGAAAAAGTAGCCGGAGGTTTAGATATCATGGTTGTGCGTGAACTAACAGGTGGCATTTACTTTGGTGAAAGAGGAACAAAGCAAACCGAAGAAATGGGAATGGCTGCATATGACATAGAAGAATATTCGGAAAAAGAAATTGAAAGAATTGCTGAAATTGCCTTCGATCTTGCAATGAAAAGAAATAAAAAAGTTACAAGTATCGATAAAGCCAATGTACTTGAAAGCTCAAGATTATGGAGAAAGACAGTTGCCAAAATATCAGAAAACTATCCGGAAGTGACAGTTGAAAATCTTTATGTAGATAATGCTTCCATGCAGCTTGTTCACAATCCTCAGCAGTTTGATGTGTTGGTTACAAACAATATTTTTGGAGATATTCTTTCAGACGAAGCAAGCATGATTACAGGATCTATCGGAATGTTACCATCCGCAAGTCTTGCAAAAGGTGCATTTGGAATGTATGAGCCTATTCATGGTTCAGCACCTGATATAGCAGGTACCGGCAAAGCTAATCCAATGGCTACTATTTTATCAGTTGCAATGATGATGAAATATACTTTTGGTTTGGTAGAAGAAGCCAATGCTATTAACAACGCTGTAGAAAAAGTTTTAGTTGAAGGATATAGAACTTCAGATATCATGACAGAGGGTAAGACTCTTGTTAATACAACTGAAGTAGGAGACCTTGTGGCAGCCAGAATCTAACAGGGGAGTTTCTTAATAATGGAAGATATTACAAAAAAATTGTTGATATTTAGTAATGCAAAGGATTATTTTGAGCAATCAACTGAAAATAATTCAATTGAAATACTTAACAAAATGCTTGTTTTAGCAAACAAACACGGCTTAAATGGGAATATCTGGAAAAGCTATGTGGCATATTATATAGCCATGAACGAAAATCCGTTTTCTTTATCTGTAGAAAAAAATAGTGCTGAAAACATTGGAAATATAAAAATAATAGCAAAGAGTGATTGTGCTGTATTAAAAAAGCTTTTCGATTCGGATTTATCAGATATATTAGCTGATATTCCAGAAGAATGTATTGATGCTCTTTATAATTATGATAACAAATATGAACTGGATCAAGTTGGCACAAAAATTGAGCAATTAAAAGTAAGGCTTGAAAACTCTTTATCTGAAAGCGAGTTTTATGAGACAGTTTTAAGCTTTTATGCAGATGAGGGAGTTGGTGCAATAGGTCTGAACAAAGCATTTGTTCTCAAAGAAAATTCAGCAAAACCTATCTTAACAGCTATAAAAAGCACAGACAATGTTATGCTTTCTGATTTAGTCGGTTACGAAGTGCAAAAGAAGCGTTTGCTTGATAATACAATTGCATTTATAGAAGGTCGTTCAGCAAATAATGTTTTACTGTATGGCGATGGAGGCACAGGTAAGTCAACCAGTATTAGGGCTATTTGCAATCAATTCAGTCCAAAGGGTTTGCGAGTCATTCAGATATACAGACATCAGATGAAGTATCTGAACCAGCTGATAGATAAACTTAAAGGCAGAAATTATAAGTTTATTATCTATATGGATGATTTATCCTTTGAAGATTTTGAAACTGAATATAAATATCTAAAAGCTATTATTGAAGGAGGTCTTGAACCAAGACCTAAAAACCTTCTAATATATGCAACTTCAAACAGAAGACATTTAATTAAGGAAACTTGGAATGATCGTGATGACATGGTGCAAGATGGTGACATGCATCAGAGTGATTCCATGGAAGAAAAACTTAGTCTTGCAGAAAGATTCGGAATTCAGATATATTACGGAAAACCAACTGTTGATGAATTCCACAATATAGTCGAAACTTTAGCGAAAAGGGAATGCCTTGAAGTTGATATGGAATTTCTTCATAAAGAAGCGACTAAATGGGAAATACGCTATGGAAGTGTTTCAGGAAGAAGCGCTCGACAATTCATAGATTATATCAAAGGAATGGAGGAAACGTTAAAATGAAATTAACAGGTGCAGAAGTAGTAATGAATATTTTACTTGAGCATGGTGTAGATACTGTATTCGGTTATCCAGGTGGCACTGCATTGTTCTTGTATGACGAATTATATAAGTATAGCGACAAAATTAAACATGTATTAACTGCACATGAACAGGGGGCTGCACACGCAGCAGATGGATATGCAAGAGCTACCGGAAAAACAGGGGTTGCATTTGCTACAAGCGGTCCTGGTGCCACAAACCTTGTTACAGGTATTGCAACTGCATACCTTGATAGTATTCCAACAGTATTCATTACAGCAAACGTTGGAAAAAGTTTAATCGGAAGAGATGCATTTCAGGAAATATGTATTACTGGTGTAACATTCCCTATTACAAAGCATAGCTATTTTGTTAATAAGCCTGAAGATCTTGTAGATGCTATGAGAAATGCTTTCAGAATTGCTAACGAAGGCAGAAAAGGTCCGGTTCTCGTTGATATTACAAAAGACGTTACTAATGCTCTTGTTGATTATGAACCAGCTCAGCCATTGCCACAAACAAATCCGGTGGATTCGGAATTAGAAGAAAAGCTTGACAGATTTGCTGAGACTCTTTCAACAGCTAAGAGACCTGTAATGCTTGTAGGCGGTGGTGTTATTTCATCAAATGCTTCAAACGAAGTTTATTCATTAGTTAAGAAATTAGACTATCCTGTTGTATCCACACTTATGGGACTTGGTAGTATTCCTGAAGATGATCCTAGATATTTTGGCATGCTTGGTATGCACGGTTCTTTTGCAGCAAATAAGTGTGTTAACGAGTCTGATGTTCTTCTGGTACTAGGCGCAAGATTCAGTGATAGAGTAGCTTTAAAGCCTGCATCTTTTGCACCAAAAGCAAAGATCTTACAAATTGATATTGATAAGAGTGAAATCAACAAGAACGTCGAAGTAGAAGATTACATTATCGGAGACATTAAGGCTGTAATCTCAAGATTGCTTCCGAAGCTTGAACAGCAAAACTACGAAAGATGGATTAAGCGTATAACAGAATGGGATGCAGAAAAGTCAAAGAAGTTCAAAAACGCTTATCAGAAAATGAATCCACAGGAAATAATCGAGCATTTATGTGATGCATCCGATAAAGAGACTATTTTTGTAACTGATGTAGGACAGCACCAGATGTGGGCAGCGCAGTATGTTAAACAGACTAATCCAAGAAACTTCCTTTCAAGCGGAGGACTTGGAACAATGGGCTTTGGATACGGTGCTGCAATAGGGGCACAACTTGGTAATCCATCAAAGAGGGTTATACATTTAACAGGTGATGGTTCATTCCACATGAACTTAAATGAAGCTTGTACAGCAGTTTCACAGAATTTACCTATTATCACTGTAATTTTCAACAATACGGTTTTAGGTATGGTTTACCAGTGGCAGACATCATTCTATGACAAAAGATACTCACAGACTACGCCGGAGAGAAAGACAAACTTTGTAAAGCTAATAGAAGCCTTCGGTGGAACAGGCTTTAGAGTTGAAAATATGGAAGAATTAAAAGAAGTTTACCAGAAAGCTCTAAAAATTGATGGTCCGGTTTGGATTGATTGTGATGTATCTGCAGAAGACAGAGTACTTCCAATGATTCCGAACGGAAATACCATAGATGGAATGTTATTTGAGTAAAGGAGGATAAGGATATATGAAAAGAGAAGTAGTAAGCGTATATGTTGAAAATAAACCTAATGTTTTATCCAGAGTTATCAGCCTTTACGGTAGAAGAGGTTTTAACATCGAATCACTAACTGTATCTGCAACTAATGATCCTACAATTTCAAGAGTAACCATTACCTTTGAAGGCGATACCCTTACATTGGCACAGATTGTTTCTCAGACTGAAAAGCTTGAAGTAGTAAAAAAGATTATGACATTAAATAATGATACAAGCTTTTTTAGAGAACTGCTTTTAGTAAAGGTTAAAGCTAATAAAGAAATAAGAGGCAAGGTAAAGGAAATTGCTGACATCTACAGAGCAAAAGTTATTCATCTTGAGCCTGAATACCTTGTTTTAGAACTAACGGGCAGACCTGAAAAACTTGATGCTTTCCTTAAGATATTAAAGGAATTTGAAATTATTGATGTTTGCAGAACCGGTATTTCCGGAATAGAAAAATAAATAACTATCGTATAAAATATTTTTTACATAAAAAGGAGATTGGAAAAATGATTAAGAAATACTATGACATGGACTGTAACTTTGGCATGCTTGATGGAAAGACTGTAGCTATCATCGGTTTTGGTAGCCAGGGTCATGCACACGCAATGAATTTAAACGAAAGTGGTGCAAATGTTGTTGTTGGTTTAAGACCTGGAAGTGCTCATGCAGCAAAAGCAGAAGCTGCTGGATTAAAAGTTATGGATATTGAAGAAGCTGCAGAAGCAGGTGATATCGTAATGATGCTTGTTCCAGATGAATTAGCTGCAAAGATTTACAACACTCAGGTTGCAAAACACATGAAAGCTGGCGATGTTCTTTGCTTTGCTCACGGCTTTAACATTCACTACAACCAGATTCAGCCTGCAGCTGACATCGATGTTATCATGATTGCTCCAAAGGGTCCTGGTCATACAGTAAGAAGTCAGTACGTTGAAGGCAGAGGTGTCCCAAGCTTAATTGCTGTTTATCAGGATGCTTCAGGCAAAGCAAAAGATTATGCATTAGCATATGCTAGCGGTATCGGTGCAGGCAGAGCAGGTATCCTTGAAACTACATTTAAGGAAGAAACTGAAACAGACTTATTCGGTGAACAGGCAGTACTTTGCGGCGGTGTTTGCGAATTAATGAAGGCAGGTTTCGATACTTTAGTTGAAGCTGGTTACGAACCTGAAATGGCATATTTTGAATGTATTCACGAAATGAAATTAATCGTTGACCTAATCAATGAAGGTGGATTTGACAAGATGAGATACTCCATTTCAAATACTGCTGAATATGGTGATTATAGAACAGGTAAGAGAATCATCACTGAAGAAACTAGAAAAGAAATGAAGAAAGTTCTTGAAGAGATTCAGGATGGTACATTTGCAAGTGAATTCATTCAGGAATTCAATGCAGGCGGAAAGGCTAAATTCCTTGCAACAAGAAAGAAAGAAGCAAGTCATCTTCTTTGCAAGACCGGTGCAGAATTAAGAAAGATGATGAGCTGGTTAAAGAAATAATAGACCGATAGAAAGGTATGACTAAAATGAAAATAAGAAGTCAAAAAGTAACTGAAGGTATAGAAAAGGCGCCTATGCGCAGCCTTTTCTATGCAATGGGATATACAGAAGAAGAACTTGCAAAACCTTTGATTGCTGTTGTTTCAGCTCATAGCGAAATTGTACCGGGACATATGCACCTTGACAAAATAACTGAGGCTGTAAAGGCAGGAGTCAGAATGGCCGGCGGTACACCTATTATGGTTCCTGCAATTGGTGTATGTGACGGAATTGCAATGGGCCATATCGGTATGAAATACTCTCTTGCAAGCCGCGAACTTATCGCAGACAGCGTAGAGACAATGGTTATGGCACATGCTTTTGACGGTGCTGTACTGGTTCCAAATTGTGATAAAATCGTTCCCGGTATGGTAATGGCTGCATGCAGAATGGATATTCCTGCTGTAGTTTGCTCCGGCGGTCCAATGATGAGCGGTCTTGTAGGTGGAACTGAAACATCATTATCAAAGATGTTTGAAGCTGTTGGTGCAAGAAAAGCAGGTATTATCGATGATGAAGGCCTTCTCGAATATGAACAGAACACATGTCCCGGATGTGGATCCTGCTCAGGTATGTATACAGCAAACAGCATGAACTGTTTATGCGAAGCTATAGGAATTGCACTGCCAGGTAACGGAAGCATTCCTGCAGTATCAAGCAGAAGAATTATGCTTGCAAAGCATGCCGGTATGGCAATCATGAATCTTGTTGAGAATAACATTACAGCAAGAGATATCATTAATGAAAAATCAATCAGAAATGCAATTGCATGTGATATGGCCTTAGGTTGTTCTTCAAACAGCGTTTTACACCTTCTTGCTATTGCAAAAGAAGCCGGTGTAGATGTTGATTTAAACTTATTTAACGAAATCAGCCAGGTTACACCTAACTTGTGCCATTTAGCTCCTGCAGGCGGTACACATATGCATGACCTTGATAATGCAGGTGGTGTACAGGCTGTTTTAGCACAGCTTGCTTCAAAAGGTTTAATAGATACATCTCTTCCAACTGTTTCGGGAAAAACTGTTGCAGAAAACATTAAGGGCAGAATTATTAAAGATGAAAACGCTATTAGACCGATAGATAATCCATATAGCGAAACCGGCGGTATTGCTATATTATGGGGTAATATTGCTAAAGATGGCTGCGTAGTAAAGAGAAGTGCTGTTGCACCTGAAATGCTGGTTCATTCCGGTCCGGCAAGAGTATTTAACAGCGAAGAAGAGGCTATTGAAGCTATCTACGCTGGTAAAATTACAGACGGTCAGGTAGTAGTTATCAGATATGAAGGTCCAAAAGGTGGCCCTGGAATGCGCGAAATGCTTAATCCAACAAGTGCACTTGCAGGTATGAATCTTGACAAAACAGTTGCTCTTATTACAGATGGCAGATTTAGTGGGGCAAGCCGTGGAGCATCTATCGGACATGTAAGCCCTGAAGCTGCTGATGGTGGATTAATTGGATTAATTGAAGAAGGCGATATCATTGAAATCAATATTCCAGAGTATTCAATAAATGCCAAGGTCTCCGATGAGGAATTCGAAAGAAGAAAAGAAAAATATGTTGCACCAGAACCAAATGTAAAAGGTGGATGGCTTGAAAGATATTCAAGATTAGTTTCATCTGCTAATACCGGTGCTGTATTAAAGTAAAGTTCAATAAAACTATAGAAAGGGATGATTAAAATGAAATATTCATTTCCAATAACAAAGACTAGTAATCCAAAGCAAAAGCCAGATCCAAATAATCTTCCTTTTGGTGTTTACTTTACAGATCATATGTTTGTTATGGATTATACTGAAGGAGAGGGATGGCATGATGGAAGAATTGTTCCATATGCACCGCTTGAACTTGATCCTGCCAGTTTAGTTCTTCATTATGGTCAGGAAATGTTTGAAGGCTTAAAAGCATATAAGACAAAAGAAGGCAAGGTACAGCTGTTCAGACCTGATATGAACGCAAAGAGAACTAATAACACCAACGACAGAATGTGCATGCCTAGAATTGACGAAGAATTATATGTTGAAGCAATTAAAGCTATTGTAAACGTCGATAAGGACTGGATACCTGATGCAAAGGATACATCACTTTACATCAGACCATTTATGATAGCTACAGAGCCAAAATTAGGCGTAGCAGCATCATCAACATATAAGTTCATAATCATTTTAAGTCCTGTTGGACCTTATTATACTAATGGTCTTGCACCAACTAAGATCTATGTCGAAAATGAATACATTAGATCTGCTATGGGTGGTACAGGCTTCGCAAAAATTGGTGGCAATTATGCCGCTGCAATGATTGCTGAAAAGAAAGCACATGATATGGGATATGACCAGGTTCTTTGGCTTGATGCAAAGGAAAAGAAGTATGTTGAAGAAATCGGTACTTCCAACGCTTTCTTTAAGATAGATGGCGAAATATACACATCTTCATTAGTTGGAACAATCCTTCCGGGTATCACTAGAGCTTCTATGATTGAAGTAATGAAAGACTGGGGATACAAGGTAAATGAAACTAGATTTACTATCGACTTTGTTTACAAGGCAGCAGAAGAAGGTAAACTTGAAGAAGTATTCGCAACAGGAACTGCAGCTGTTATTTCTCCTGTAGGTGAATTAAGCTGGGAAGGAAAGAAACTTGTAATCAACAATAATGAAATAGGTGAATTGTCACAGAGACTGTATGATGAATTATATGGCATTCAGACAGGTCTTGTTGAAGATACAAGAGGTTGGACAGTTCCGGTAGAATAAAGAACATTTGACATTGGTCCTAATGATATGAAAAAAAGCATTTGACAAATCATTTTGTTGAATGCTTTTTTCATTGCAAAAAACATGATGATTAAAGTAATAAACTTGGCTATCTTTCATAGAATTTATTAAACAGATGAAAAGAGGACAATTATGGAAGGTTTTAACAGAATATTAGAACACATGCCACCGGCCATATCCAAAGAGATGTATTCAATTCCGCAAAATATAATAGATAATGTTGAAGAATTGCGATTAAGATGCGGATATCCCGTTATTTTGAAGACATCATCAGGTGAGATTATTCAATCAAAAATAATTACAAGAGAAGATTTAAAGAGTATTTTATCATCTCTTGTTAAGTACTCCTATTATGCTTATGAAGAGGATCTGGCACAGGGATTTATTACAATTAACGGTGGACATCGCGTTGGAATTTGTGGAAAAGCAGTCATAAACAATGATAAACCAACATTAATAAGGGAAATAAGTTCATTAAATATTAGATTTGCAAAAGATATAGTAGGTTGCTGTATTCCTATGATTCCGCAATTATTAAAAAATAATCGTCCTGTAAACACACTGGTGATTTCACCACCCGGATGCGGCAAAACAACATTGTTAAGAGATATGGCAAGGCAATTAAGTCTAAGAAATATAAATGTAGCAATATGCGATGACCGCTCAGAAATTGCCGGAATGCACGAATCTAAATCAAGCTTTAATCTCGGTCCACGTGTAGATGTACTTGATGGCTGTGATAAATCATATGGCATATCCATTTTGATAAGGTCTATGGCACCCCAGGTAATAATTACAGATGAAATAGGTAAAAAAACGGACATTCCGGCAATTGAGCAGTGTTTGAGTGCAGGTGTCTGCCTTATAACATCAATACACGGTTCCAATATGGATGATATTATGTCATCGCATATTGCTTCCATTATTAGCAGGGGAGTTTTTAAAAACCTGATTTTTCTGACAAATGAAGGGGGACCAGGCAGCATAAAGGAGATTAAGCATTGTTGAAATTAATTGGATTGACAGGTGTAATTATTTCTTTAGGCCTAGCAGGAATATGTAAATCAAAGCAAATATATAGACGCTTGTTTTTATTAGAAGATTATTATGAAATAATTATCAAAATAAAAAGTCAGATAGGATATTTTAAAGAACCTTTGCCAGAACTTTTCATAATGAATAAAACGAATAAAAACTCAAAGGCAAGCCTGCTTCTTAATAATATCGGTGAAAGATTAAAAAACGACTCAGTCGGTATAGAAGAATTGTGGAAAAGAGAAGTCAATTCACTATATAAGTCAGAACCTATTAAAGAAGAAGATATAGTAACTTTTAATTATCCATGTTCATTTTTAGGAAAAACTGATTATGAAAATCAATTACTTCATTTTTCATATTTAGAGGAGAAACTAAATATGACAATAGAAAGAGTTAGAACAGATATTGCAAATAAGACACCTATGTACAATAAAATAGGATTTTTTATAGGTGCAATAATTGCAATTCTGTTAATATGAGGAGAAAAAATGGATTTTGATATAAACATATTATTTAAAATAGCATCCATAGGCATTGCCATAGCTCTCTTAAATCAGATTCTAAATAAAGCAGGAAGAGAAGAAGCTGCTATGATGACAACTTTAGCCGGTGTAATAATAGTTCTTGCTATCGTAATAAAAATGGTTAGTGAATTTTTTGATACAGTTAGAGTATTTTTGGAATTTTAAAATGATTTTCTTACTAAAAATATGCCTTATAGGCTTAACATCAGTAATTCTCATTACTTTAGTAAAGGTATATAAGCCAGAGCTTTCAATAGAAATAACAATATGTGCATCTATTGTAATGCTAATAATGATAATAGATGGTTTAAAAGGAAGTTTTCAGTATATAATCGATATTTACAACAATCTTAATACAGGTAAAGAATACTTTCCTATTATTTTGAAGGTACTTGGGATAGCATATGTTACTGAATTTGCCGTAGCCTTATGCCAGGACGCAGGAGAAAAAACAATCGCATCAAAAATTGAACTGGCTGGTAAAGTATGCATATTTATTGCTGCTATTCCTGTGTTCAACTCACTTCTTACCTTATTAAACAGTATGATAAGATGAATTATGATGAAATATTAAAGGGACAATTTAATAATATTAATAGCGATGGTAAGCTTGATGAACTTACAAAGCAGACATCAAACCTTACAGAAGGCTTATCGGATGAATTTGTCCCGGAAAAGCTCTTAGATTCAATACTAAATGGACAAAGTATTTTTTATGATTCACAGATTGTAAGTTCACTTAAGGAATTATTTCTTCTGGAAATAAAGAGTGCAATGGTGATATGTATAGAAATACTATTTATTTCTATTGTAATAGGAATTATTAAAGGGCTTTCAGACTCATTCAAAACAAAATCTGTGGCTGATATAAGTATGCTTATATGTACAATGGTTATTATTGGCCTTTCTATAAACAGCCTCAAAACATCCTACAATTTAGCATTAGAATCAACAACAATTATGGTTAATACCATGGAGATTTTAATACCTGTTTTAATAGGGATATTGATCTCAACAGGTGCGATTACGTCAGGAACCGTTTTAAGCCCATTTATTCTTGGAACAATAGGTGGCATGGCCTTGATAATAAAGAAATTTATCTTACCGGCTCTATTTTTATCATGTATCTTAAGCTTAATAAATAGTTTAACAGAAAAAGATTATGTAAATAAATTAGCAAAACTTATTAGAAATGTCTCTTTATCCGTAACGGGGTTTCTCCTTGTAATATTTTCAGGAATCATTACTGTACAAGGTCTTCTAACTGAGACAGCTGATAGCTTGTTACTTGATACAGCAAAGTTTTCTCTAAGTAATTTCATTCCAATTGTAGGAGGATTTACTTCTGATACGGTAGAATTATTTTTGAAGTGTATGTCTTCAATTAAAAATGTGATAGGTATCTTTGGAATAATAACACTCCTTTTGCTGCTTTTGATACCTGTGATTAAAATTCTGTCAATAGGAATTATTTATAAAATCACAGCCGCATTATGTGAGCCTATAAGTGACTCTAAAGTTTCTAGCGGGTTAAACGATATGGGTACCTCTATAATATACATTTGTGCAATAATGTTTTTTACATGCCTTTTATTTATAATATTTATCACATCAATCTTAAGTATAGGGGGCACATGATGACTTCAGTATATATTTTTATAAAAGATATATTTCTGATAATAATTTCTATCTCTTTTTTTGAGATTCTGATACCTGAGTCTAAGATATCAAAATACATAAAGTTTATCTTTTCAATGATAATTTTAGTAATAATACTTGAGCCGGTTTCACTGTTTCTTCTAAATTTGTAATTTTTCAAAATTAGTAATATTTAAAAGCATTATTCATATACATAGGAGTGTAATTATGTTTGAAAACATCAAAGGTAATGCCAAAGGAATTTTAGGCAAAATAAATTTAATAAAACTCATAACAGCACTTCTAATTGCTTCAATAGCTATTATCGCATTAAGCATTCTTACTGAAAGTAATGATGGTCGTAAGCAGATAATAGATGATAACGGTGCATCAGAAAAACAACTATGCAGCATACTTTCCACAATAGAAGGAGCCGGAAGTGTTGAGGCAATGGTTGAATATGACACAGATAAAAAAGTGTGTGGTGTAATTATTACTGCTGAAGGAGCAAGCAATCCAATAGTAGCCAACAAAATTACCACAGGAGTTGCTACGTTATATGGTATACCGTTTTCAAGTGTAATTGTATTTGAAAAAGAACAGGGGGAATGACCTTGAAAAAATTAAAATTAAGTTATAAATCTATCCTTTATAAAAGCAAAAGACTGGCGGTACTCGCTTTAGTACTGGTTTTCTGCACAGGTTTAATGGTA
>CALZMV010000025.1 GCA_945788655.1 uncultured Clostridia bacterium
GGATAATACTGCTGCTTCCTCTTTGAGTTTATCCTGAAGCACCTGATAGTACCCGGTTTTAAATATCTCACGAAAGATCTTCTGTCTGTCCTTTGTTTCAGCCAGTAGCAGCTTCAAAAAATCTCCCTGTGCAATCATTGCAATTTGGGAAAACTGATTTCTATCTACACCTATTATTTCTCTGATTTTCTCAGTAACTGCCTTTTCTTTAGTAATAACTGTTCCATCGGGCATAATCAGTTCTGCACTTGAATTTTGTTTTGTCTCACCATTTCCGCGCTTAGCAGGTCTCATGTATTCGGGGTTTCTTTTTATATGAAAAATCTGACCTTTATTTGCAAATTCAAGTTCAACCACTGTAGGTGTTTCTGCATCTGCGTATTTGGAGCGAAGCATGGAATTCTCTCTTATGTCACCGCTTGCAGAGCCATAAAGAGCAAAGCATATTGCATCAAAAATAGTTGTTTTGCCTGCACCTGTATCTCCTGTAATCAGATATAATCCCTTATTCCCCAGACGAGTCATATCAATTTCTGTAATGCCGGCATAAGGTCCGAATGCTGAAATTTTTAATCTAATTGGTCTCATGAACTACTCACCCCATATTCTTTCTATTAAACTGCTGACAAAACGTGTCTGTTCTTCAGTCATGGCCTGATTGTTCTGCTTTTCATAGAACTCTGCAAATAGATCAATAGGTTTTCTTTCCTCAATATTCTCTACCGGACCTAAATGCTGATTGGTCTTAGTGCGTTTATTATCATACTTAAGCTGCATTATATTGGGATATATCACTCTAAGCCTTCCAATAGCATCAGGAACATCTTCTTCATCTGTCAATACAATTTGAATATAGTCTTCGGTATTAGTGTTCTCATAATTAGCCCTATGTGTAATTTCGTTATAAGTTCCCCTTATTATTCTCATGTCACGCATTGGAACTAGGGGTTCAGTCTCTATAGTTACATTACCCTTCTCATTAAGCGTTACAATGGTAACAGATTTAACATGTGATACTTCAGAAAAAGAGTACTTAAGAGGTGTCCCACAGTATCTGATATTTTCTCTTTCTATATGCTGCGGTCCATGAATATGGCCAAGTGCAACATAGTCAAAATCACTCAATACAGAAGAATCCACATTATCACTGCCTCCAACGCTAATTTCTTCTGATTCACTGCGTTTAGCTCCTGTTACAAACTGATGGGTTATCAAAATATTACGGCTACTGTCATCAATATCCATATTTGCAATGGCTGTTTTTACTGCATCAGTGTAATTTGTGATTTCAGCATCTGGAAAAAAACTTCTTACATGTGCAGGTTTGATGAAAGGCAGCATAAATATGTTCACCTGACCGTACTCATCTTCCTGAACATGTTTAACCACATTTCCAGAATAAGCCGGGCAAATAAAAATACCACTCCTGTTTATCAGCCTGCTGCCAAAAGACAGTCTCTCAGCAGAATCATGATTACCACTTATAATATAAGTCTTTAGATTTCTGTCTGCCAAGCTGCAAATAAAGTCATTTAACAGATGTACAGCTTCTTCTGATGGCATGGTCTTATCATAGATATCCCCTGCGATAATAATTCCATCAGGCTTCACTCTGTCAATAATATCTAAAATTTGATTCAGAATAAAAATCTGATCTTCTATCATTGAAAACTCATTAACTCTTTTGCCGATATGTAAATCCGATAAATGTATAAATTTCATCAATTGTCTCCTCTGCACATTATAAGGATATATTTACATCTCAATTATACGGAACATCTGTTCTCATGTCAATTTGAACCATGTTTAAAATAAAAAAAAGTGTAACCTCAAAATGTTGAGGTTACACCCTATTACCAAAATGCTTTATTAGCCACGTCTAAATGGTGGTGATTTAAAGAATAGTCAAGTGTTGCTAAGAACATGTACTATTAAAGCAATGCAAGGTAATCTTCCAGAGCCTTCAGACTTTCTTTTAGCTTTTCAGGATCTCTGAAAGCTCCAAAGCCAACACGTAAAGTCTTAGGCATATCGAAATAATCTCCAGGTACAGTAAGGATTTTTTCCTTTTCCATCATATCCTTTGCTAATGTTTCAGAATCAATGTCGTAATCATATTCAATCAGACAAGTTGTTCCGTGCGGCATAGCTGCAAGTTTGAGATGTGGCTGTTTTTCAACCCACTCTGCAACAATTTTTGTATTAGGATGAAGAATACTTTTTGCTCTTGCCCAAACTTTTTCGTAATTTTCCAGTGCGATTGAAGCAACTAATTCATCAAAGATACCGCAGCAGATTGTATTATATGATCTTCTTGTCTTCATGATTTCATACATTTCAGGTTCACGGCAGATTACCCATCCGATACGAGTTCCTGCCATTGAGAACATCTTTGACATACTGCTGACAGAAATTGCTCTCTTATAACCATAGTCAAGAATTGAAGGCATGTATTCATCATCGCCGCCTCTGTACATTTCATCACAGAGAATCCATGTGTTATGTTTCTTAGCAATATCTACGATTTTCTGCAATTCATCGCCGTTTAATGTACTACCGATTGGATTATTTGGATTTGTAAGGATAATCATCTTAGTATTGTCATCGCACAACTTATCCATTTCATCTAAGTCAAGCTTGTAGCCGTCTTCAGCCTTAAGCTGAACAATTCTTGTTTCAATTCCCAATCCTTTAGGAATATCATAATGCTGCTGATATGAAGGTTTTACAACTACGCAGTTATCACCATGTTCAAGAACTGCTGAAATTGAAAGGTCATTAGCGCCGGTACCACCGATAACCATCATAACTTCTTCAGGTTTAAGATCAGCTTTAGGATACAGACCCATTACAGCTTTTTTAACACGAGGAGAACCTGTAGCATCACCATGATGATAATGCAGGCTGAATGTTCTCATATCTTCAAGAAAAGCATCTAAGTCCTGTCCTGTTACTTCAAATAGTTCCTGCATATTCAATGCGCTTACGCAGCTGGAACCCAAATTATACTTTGCTAATGAATCCATTGGATTCAGCCATTCTTCTACTCCAAACCATGCTAATTTCATAATATTTTCCTCCTAATGTTACATTTCCATTTCAAATCCTATATTTGCTTCTTTTGCTTTACTTATGACAGCCTTTGCAGTTACAAGGTCTAAAATATATAAGCCTGTTGCATCAAACAATGTTATCTGGTCTTCAGACTCTCTTCCTTTGATGGTTCCGGCAATAACATCACCAATTTCTCCTGCTATATCAGATTCTTTAATTACACCTTGCTGCAGTGGAATCTCTATTTCCCCAACTCTCATGCATTGTGCCTTATCATCAGTAAATATTCTTGCACTACCGGAAATAGCACTTTCAATTTCCTGCTTTGTCTCCATATCAGAACCTAAACAGCTTAAATGAGCACCAGGTTTTAACCATTCTTTCATGATAAGAGGTTTTCTCGAAGGTGTGATTGTAATAATAGCATCACTGTTTCTCACTGCTTCTTCGATAGAATCACTAGCAACAAATTCAGCATTAACCTCCTCAAATTTAAAATCGGTCTTTAACTGCTCAGCAATATTAGCTACAAACTGCTGTGCAGCCTCAAAGCTCAGTGGATCCACTACATATACCTTTTCAATTTCAGGTCTCAAAATTAATGTAGCCGCAATCTGGAAAGGGGCCTGCTTACCTGCTCCAAGAATCATAAGCGTTTTTGCATCCTTTCTGGCAAGCAAATCCACACCTAGAGCGCCTGCTGCACCAGTTCTCATGCAAGTAACATATGACGCATCCATAATTCCAATAGGAATGCCTGTATTTGAATCATATACCATCATTATTCCGTTAAATGGTGGTAAGCCCTTTTCTCTGTTTCCAGGGAAATTATTGAGCATCTTTAATCCATGAAGTTGTTCTCCTTTGATATACCCTGAACGTATATCCATTGCGCCATGCTCGTCTACAAATTCGTAGTTTACAAGGGGCCAGATAACAGCTTTACCATCTGATTTGAGCTTATAGACATTTCGAACTGCGTCAATTGTTTCTTTCATGTCTGCAACGCGTTTAACGTCTTCCCTTGTCAGTATTAAGTTACCCATATATTCTCCTTTCCTTCTTAAAAAATAGAAATAACTCGCCTTGTTCTTATGTTTTATTTATTAACCTTTATGGTTTTCCTTTATAGGTTTATTATAAAACTTTTTATTATATGTTCCAATTAGACTAAATCTAATTATTATCAGTCCCCATTTAGAAAAAATATAAAAATCCCCCGCTTAATCTCTGATTTTCAGAATCAGTTCATAATTGGGGGAAAAAATTTACCAGTACTTTCCTCATATCAGCTGGTCAAGATATGGTCTGGCTTTATATACTCTTGTAAAAAAGAAAAGATTTCCTGTCGTTGTAATAGTATCACTGCCTCCAAATAATTTATTAATCTTATCTATTCTGTATCGCACAGTATTTTTGTGCTGATGCAGCATTTCTGAAGTTTTTTCAATGTTACCTTTACACTGAACATAAGCTAAAAGAGTTTCGAGAAATGGTGTCCCGGTATGCTCTGCTTCAGAGATTGAATCCATAACGGTCTTAAAGAACAACTCAGTATACTCGCTTCTCATATTTCCAAATATTACGCTATCTACACCGATTTCATCAAAGCATTTAATTTGTTCATTTTCCAAAATGGCGGTTGTATTTGAAATAATCGCTGACTTAAACATTGCCTCTATGTTATTTCCATCATACATATTGCCAACTCCGATATGATAGTCCTTTAGTATTTTTTCCGTCTTTAAGCGGTGTTTAAGTTCAGATAAATAATCGACCATAGCTCTTTCAATCTCTTTTGAACCTGAAAGAATAAGAAATACACCTCTCTTATAAAGTGCAAAACCGTTGAAGATTCCTTTGCCTCCACCTATATTATTACATACATTGTTCAGACAGTTTATTACGTCTCTGTACTGATTTGTCAGCTTTTCCGCAGAAAGAATTATCTTTGAATTATCGGAAATATACAATGCAGCCATGCACCCTATTTCAAAATATGGATTAATATTGTACAGCAATGCTTGTTTATCCTTATTTGACAGGTTAGAACTACGTATTATCCTCTCAAGGATTCTCTCATTTACAGAATAGTTTCTGTCATTATCTATCTCGTTTTGAATTAATCGTGTCAAATCATTAATGTATGTACCGGAAAAGATAAAAATCGGCACAGCATGTGCCTCTGCATAAGCTCGCAGGTCATCTGAAATGTCGTTTACAAATACATTCTTTATTGCAATGCCTGCTATCTTATTGTTTATCAATACTTTCAAATATCTTTCAGCCTCGCGCAGGTTGTCCTTGAACATGGAAAGAGTTGTGAACACTAAAATATCAGGGGGAAAATCCTTCTTGATCGCATCATCATCTTCCCAATCAAAAAATCCTGCACAAGAAACGGGATTATTTAGTCCATTTTCACCACATATCAACTTGAACGATGAAAACTCTTTTTTTGATAACAACATTGATACTGTAATCATAACTCTGCACCCTCTATTTCTCTACAAAAAACTCCCTAATCTCACCATTAAAATCAAGTTTTATATGCTCGCTGTCATATTCAATAACTTTCACTTCAGTAATCATTGTTGCAGTTTTGGACTGTGTATTAAATGTAATAATCTGCTGTTCAGAATCATAAGAATAAGAATCTATCAGATCAGAATCATTTACAGGTTCACCACACGAGCAGTAATAACTTAAAGAACCATCCGTATTGAAGCATAAATGCTCGATATCAACCTCAGTTTCCCTGGTCCACTCTGTACCTATAAAATCTGCATCGTATTTTTCATCCGAATCAATAGAATCTGATTTTGAATCACAGCCAACAAAAACAAAAGTCAAGCAGAGAATAAATACTATCAAAAAAATTTTTTTATTTACAGAATTCACAATATTCATTTATTCCACACTCCTCACATTTTGGTTTTCGTGCATCGCAGCACTGTCTTCCGTGAAAAATAAGGCTGTGATGTGTTCTTGACCATCTTTCCTCAGGAATTCTATCCATAAGGGCATATTCTGTCTTTAATACATCTTTTTCACTAACTAAACCGATTCTATTTGCCACACGGAAAACATGTGTGTCCACAGCAATTCTCTGATGTCCGAATCCGACAGAAAGCACCACATTGGCAGTTTTTCTGCCAACCCCAGGTAATGCCACAAGGGAATCATAATCATCAGGAACAATCCCTCCATGATTCTGCACAAGTGCTTTGGCCATACCGACAATATTTTTTGCCTTGGTCTTATACATTCCGATTCTTCGAATAAGTTCTTCAACATCACTTATAGCAGCAGCTGCCAGTTCTTCAGGTGTTTTATATTTTTCAAAGAGAGCCGGAGTAATAAGATTTACAGACTTGTCAGTTGTCTGAGCAGAAAGTGCAACAGCAACAATAAGCTGAAAAACATTATCATGTACCAGCGCACATTCTGCATCAGGATACATTTCTTCTAATTTGTCCAAAATTATCTTTATGTCTTCGTTTCTTACCACAAAAACCTCCAATTATGATATACTAACTATATTATACAAGTTTTAAAGGGAGGAAACAACTATGGTAATAGATTTTGATAAAATTGAATTAAGCATTCTAGAACATTTTAAAGGCGGAGAAAATGTCACAAAAGCCCACATGTTTGTCGACGATAATAATCGTATGCTAAAGGGACTTCTTGAGCCCGGCGCTTCAATAGGACTTCACAAACACGAAGGAAGCAGTGAAATAATATATATTACAAGCGGCAAAGGCAAGGTACTGTTTCAGGGAGAAGATATTCCTCTGAAAGCAGGAGATGTTCACTATTGTCCTGAAGGGTGCGAGCACAGCCTCATAAATGACAGTAACGGGGATCTGACCTTTTTTGCAGTCGTTCCAAATCACAGATAACATTTGCCCATATAACGGAAAAAACAGTTCACAGAGGAACTGTTTTTTTCTGATTCAATATTGGAGTTTATTGTATGAAAAAAATTATTTGTGTAACTTGCTTTTTAACGCTCCCATTCTTCTGTCAAGTTCTGCACTGATTTCAGCACATCTCTGAAGTTCTTCTGCCATATCATCCGTAAATTGGCTGTCCTTCTTATACCTTAACTGATGTTCAAGAGCTGCCCATGAATCCATAGCAATGGTTCTGAGCTGAATCTCAACTTTCATCAATTTTTTTTCGTTAGCTAAAAATATAGGAACCTGAACAATCAAATGTAAGCTTCTATATCCGTTAGGTTTTGGATTTTCTATGTAATCTTTCTTGTTAAGAAGAATAATATCATCCTGCTTTAGCAAAGCATCTGCAACCAGATAAACGTCCTCCGGAAAAGAACATATTACTCGTACTCCTGCAACGTCATGCAGGTTTTCTTCGATAGAGCTTACTGTAAAAGGTTTATCTATTTTATCCAGCTTACCCTTAATACTCTGTATTTTTTTTAGCCTGCTTTGAATACTGCTTATTGGATTTCTATCATGCTGGAGTGAGAATTCCTCATTAAGTACTCTGAGTTTTGTTTCAATCTCCATAATGGCACATTTATAATACACCATCAGGTCATCAAAATTCTTTAAAATCGGTGTAGACAATTCCACGATACTTTCATTTATCAGCGAATCTATATCGTCTTTTCGTTCCTGACTCTTTTTTAAAAATCTTTCTAACATTATTGCTATGTCCTTTCATGCTCTTATACTAGCACCGGAAGTATTCATTTTGGTGTGGAAAAAATGGGTTTTCTGTGAAATAATTTCCTTCAAACAACGATATATTAATCAATCTTTGCAAGAGCCTGTTCAAAATCTTTAATAATGTCATCAATAGATTCGAGCCCAACAGAAACTCTGATTAAAGATGGGCTGATTCCTGCAGCAAGCTGCTGTTCATCTGTCATCTGTCTGTGAGTTGTGCTTGCAGGATGAAGTACACTTGTTCTGATATCCCCAACGTGAACTACGATACTTGATAGTTCGAGATTTTCCAGAAACTTTTCACCTGCAGCTCTTCCGCCCTTTACACCGAAGGATAATACTGCGCCTGCTCCATCAGGAAGGTATTTCTTTCCTAAGTCATAGTACTTATCCCCTTCAAGTCCAGGATAAACGATAAAGTCAACCTTTGGATGATTCTTGAGATATTTTGCTAAAGCCAAAGCATTTTCGGAATGTTTTTCCATTCTGATTGGAAGTGTCTGAAGTCCCTGATGAGTAAGATATGCGTTCATAGGAGCCATTGTGCATCCGAAATCTCTTATCAGCACAGCTTTTAATCTTGTGCAGAATGCTGCATTTCCAAACTTTTCATAGAAGTTTAAGCCATGATAGCTTTCGTCAGGCTGAGCAAGGTTTGGGAACTTGTCATTGGCAGCCCAGTCAAAATTGCCTCCTTCTACTACGCATCCACCTACACAGCTCGCATGTCCGTCTGCAAACTTTGTTGTAGATTGAATAACGATATTTGCACCATGTTCAATAGGTCTGCAAAGAGCAGGGCTTGCAAGAGTATTGTCTACAATAAGAGGAACGCCCATAATCTTAGCAGCTTCTGCAAATTTTTCAATATCTAAAACACTTAAAGCGGGGTTTCCCAAGGTTTCACCGAATAACGCTTTTGTATTTGGTTTTGCAAGCTTAACAATTTCTTCAACGGAAATATCCTGATCTATAAATGTAGTTTCAATTCCAAGTCTCTTTAGAGAAACGCTGAGCAGATTGTATGTTCCGCCATAGATATTGGAAGCCGCAATGATGTGATCTCCTGCATTGCAAATATTTAGAAAAGTGATCAGTGAAGCTGCCTGACCCGCAGAAGTTGCCATGCCGGCTGTGCCACCTTCAAGAAGAGCCATCTTCTGTTCTAATGCATCGACAGTTGGGCTTCCAAGTCTTGTGTACATGTGGTTAGGGCTTTCTAAATCAAAAAGCTCTGCGACATCCTTTGCATTATAATATCTGTATGTTGTGTTCTGAACGATTGGAAGCACCTGTGGCTGTCCGCTTTCTGCCTTATATGTACCGTGTACGCATTTTGTGTCAAAACCTTTGTTCTTAATCATAATTCAATTACCTCTTCTCGTCTTTATATTATTCTTTTTTTTTTAATGTCACATTAGAAATTCTATCATTTTTTTGTTGAAAGTCCAAGGAATTTTTAAGTTATTTTGTAAAGAGGTACAAAGGCTGTTCTTGACTGTAATTGCAGTTAAATGTTAAAATTGTATACGATTTATCTTCTATTGAGATGGAGGCAAAAGGAATGAACAATACGATAAGCCTTGACTTTTTAAGCAATGACTATAAAGACAAAAAAACTCCTGCACAGCTTGCAGAAGAAGCAATAGAAATCGATATTATTACCGGGAGGATTCCTTCCGGAAAAAGAATCAATGAGCAGGATATATGCAGGCGCTTCAACATGAGCCGCACTCCTGTCAGGGAAATACTCAGAAGAATTGAAGGAAACGGTCTTGCCAAGTCGATACCAAACCGAGGTGTTTTTGCAGTTGGTATGACTCAGCAGGACGTTGATGATATTTTTTATCTCAAAACACTTCTTGAAGTTCAATGTGTAAGATGGGCCATTGAACGTATCACATCCGATCAAATGGAACTACTTGAAGAAACCTTTGATTTCATGCAGTTTTACACTATGAGCGGCGACTTGGACAAAATTCTTCGTATTAACAGCGGCTTTGATGCCATTATCTATAATGCGGCACATAATAAGGAATTGGAGCGGCGCCTTAATAGATACAATTTTTTAATAAACTATGCAAACGCAGATGTAAAATATCCTCTAAACTACCTCCCTACCGTTTTGGAGGAGCACAGAGCCATATTCGATGCTTTCGTAGCCAAAGATCCTGACAAAGGAGCCGAAGCAACAGAAATTCATCTGTATAAGACCATGCTTAGAAGAAAATAAAAGATGTTAACCGATCATCCCAAGGTGCTCAACCAGGATTTTCACTCCGATGGCGATCAATATTATACCGCCGGCAAGAGTTGCCTTATCCTTGTACTGGGCACCAAATTTTTTGCCTATTAACACACCTATTGCAGAAAGAACAAAGGTTGTGGCCGCAATTGTCCCTGCTGCGCCAAAAATATTTACATGAAGGAAAGCCATTGAGATTCCTACTGCCAGCGCATCTATGCTGGTTGCGATTGCCAGAATAAAAATTTCTTTGATATCCAGCCTATCAACTATAGCATTTGTTTCTTCCTCATCTTCACCCTTAATTACGTCTAAAACCATCTTTCCACCAATAAATAATAAAAGCACAAAAGCCACCCAATGGTCAAAAGAAACTATGTAATCCTGGAATTGAATTCCCAGAAAATATCCTGCGACGGGCATCAGTCCCTGGAACCCTCCAAAAAACAACGCTATGATGAATATATTCTTAAAGCCGGCTTTTCTCATAGAAAGGCCTTTGCAGACTGCTGCTGCAAAGGCATCCATTGATAAGCCTATTCCGATCATAAAAATCTCAAAATAGCTCATTTATTCTTCTCCCTAGTTTAATATTATTAACACTATTTAACACTGAAATCAAGCTTTTCGTCGCCCTTATCAATAACAACAGTCTGACCGTCATATACATCACATCTGATTATCATAGAGGCAATCTGAGTTTCAATATTCTTCTGCAGATAACGCTTAACCGGTCTCGCACCATAGTGAGCATCATATGCTTCATCGGCAATGAATTCTTTAGCTTCTTCTGTCAGCTCAAGCTTAATATCACGCTGTGCCAGTCTCTTTTCAAGGTCTTTTAGTGCAAGAGCTATTATCTCAATAATCTGACCCTTTGTCAATGGACTGAACAGAATAATATCGTCTATTCTGTTTAAAAATTCAGGTCTGAAATAGTTCTTAAGCTGGCCTGTCACTCTTTCCTCTACTTCAGCCGGAATCATACCGTTATCCTGAGTGTTTTCAATCAAATCCTGGCTTCCTATATTGGATGTCATAATTATAATTGTATTCTTGAAGTCAACAGTTCTTCCCTGATTATCAGTAAGACGTCCGTCATCCAGGAGCTGAAGTAGTATATTAAACACGTCAGGGTGTGCTTTTTCTATTTCGTCAAACAATATTACGCTGTAAGGTTTGCGACGAACGGCTTCAGTAAGCTGTCCACCTTCATCATAGCCTACATATCCCGGAGGCGCTCCCACAAGTCTGGACACAGAATGTTTTTCCATGTATTCAGACATATCAATACGAATCATATTCTTTTCAGTGTCGAATAGTGACTCGGACAAAGCTTTAGCCAGCTCTGTTTTACCTACTCCTGTAGGTCCTAGGAAAATAAATGATCCTATAGGTCTCTTCTCATCCTTAAGACCCGCTCTGGCCCTTAAAATTGCTTCTGAGACAGCTTTTACTCCTGAATCCTGACCGATTACTCTTTCATGGAGAATATCAGGCAATCTGAGGAGTTTATCCCTCTCTGTTTCAACAAGCTTTGATACAGGAATTCCGGTCCAGCCTGAAATAACCTCCGCTATTTCTTCTTCTGTAACTTCTTCCTTTAAAAGTCGTTCTTCATTAGAATCAGCAGCTTTTGACTTTTCTTCTTCGAGTTTTTTCTCGAGTTGTGCAAGTGTTCCGTATTTCAACTGTGCAAGTCGTTCAAGATCATATTTTCTCTCTGCATCTTCAATCTGATGTTTAACATCTTCAATCTGCTGTTTTAATTCCTTTAGTTCGCTTATTCCTTTCTTTTCATTTTCCCACTGGGCACGCATAAGTGCATCTTCTTCTCTAAGCTCGGAAAGTTCTTTTTCTAAAGCTTCAAGACGAGCTTTTGAACCTTTATCTGTTTCTTTGCTTAAAGCCTGTTTTTCAATTTCCAGCTGCATTATCTTTCTTGAAGTTTCATCAAGTTCCTGAGGCAAGCTGTCTATTTCAGTTCTTATGCGAGCTGCAGCTTCGTCCATTAAGTCTATTGCCTTATCAGGTAAAAATCTGTCGCTGATGTATCTGTCTGATAATGTGGCGCATGCAATAAGAGCACCGTCAGTAATTCTCACGCCGTGATGTATTTCAAATCTCTCTTTTAATCCTCTTAGGATAGAAATAGTGTCCTCAACTGTAGGCTGATCTACTAAAACCTTCTGGAATCTTCTCTCAAGCGCCGCATCTTTTTCAATGTACTTGCGGTATTCATCCAATGTAGTCGCACCTATGCAGTGTAATTCTCCTCTGGCAAGCTTTGGCTTTAACAGATTGCCGGCATCCATTGAGCCTTCAGTTCTGCCAGCACCTACGATATTGTGAATTTCATCGATAAAGAGAATAATTCTTCCTTCTGATTTTTCAACTTCATTCAATACTGCTTTAAGTCTTTCTTCGAACTCACCTCTAAATTTAGCACCTGCGATCAAAGCCCCCATATCCAGTGCAAAAATAGTCTTATCCTTTAATCCTTCAGGAACATCTCCATTGAGTATTCTTTGAGCAAGTCCTTCTACAACTGCCGTCTTACCTACACCCGGTTCTCCTATAAGTACAGGATTGTTTTTCGTTCTTCTGGAAAGAATCTGAATGGCATGTCTGATTTCTGCATCTCTGCCTATTACAGGGTCAAGTTTACCCTCTCTTGCCATTTCAACAAGATCTCTGCCGTACTTTGTCAGTGCCTCATAATTATCTTCAGGATTCTGGCTTGTCACTCTCTGGTTCCCCCTTACTTTAGAAAGTGCTGTTAAAAATCCTTCTTTTGTTATTCCTAAAGTTTTCAGTATTCTGGCGCTTGAAGATTTGTTGTCATCAAGAATTGCCATATACATATGCTCTACGCTTACGTATTCATCTTTAAACTGCTCGGCAATTTTCTCTGCATCCATCAATACTTTTGAAAACTGTCTTGATGAGTACATATTGTCAGCGTTGCCTGAAACCTTAGGCATTCTGTCCAGCTCAGCCTGAACTGCTCCAATAAGAGCATCTAGATTCACATTATTATATTTTAAAAGCTTAGGAATTAGTCCATCCTTTTGTGTTAATAATGCCATATGAAGATGTTCAACTTCCAATGTCTGATGGCCATTTGCAATAGCTATATTCTGAGATTCCATAATTGCACTTTGTGCATTCTGTGTGTATTTTTCGATGTTCATAAAATCACCCCTTTCAAACTTACAATGTAATCATACACCCAAAAAAATCATTTGTAAAGCATTTTTTAGCACTCAACGCAAAAGAGTGCTAACAATTTTCAAAAAATAAAAAACATTACTTCCAGAAGTATATCCAGAAGTAATGTCTATTAATCTTTACAGATATCTTACCCAAATAAACAATGTTGAAATTACCAGCACAACAACGCTTGCCGGTACCATAAATTTGCAATA
>CALZMV010000026.1 GCA_945788655.1 uncultured Clostridia bacterium
ATTAGTCAGCAACGTAAGGAAGTAAAGCAACGATTCTTGCTCTCTTGATTGCAGTAGTTACTGCTCTCTGGTGTTCTGCGCAAGTACCTGTGATTCTCTTAGGTAAAATCTTGCCTCTTTCAGTTACGTACTTTCTTAGTTTTTCAACATCCTTGTAATCGATAACTTCTGTCTTGTCGGCACAGAACTGACAAACTTTCTTTCTTCTCATGCCGCCACCACGTCTCTTTTCCATGATTCATTATCTCCTTTCTGAATTAGAATGGGATATCTTCATCAATTGCAGAAAAACCTGCAGGAGCCTCATCAACTCTGCCTGTCTGCATTGAAGAACCCTGAGGTCTGTCGCCCCATTCTAAGAATTCTACTCTGTCTGCTACGACATCTGTCGTATAAACGGTTGCTCCGTCTTTGTTGGTGTAACTGCCGGTCTGCAGTCTTCCCTGAACGCCCACAAGTCTTCCCTTTGCTAAGAATTTCTCACAGTTCTCAGCCTGCTTGCCGAATACTGTAACTCTTGGGAAGTCAGTCTGTTTCTCTCCACCGGCTCTTACAGGTCTGTCGATGGCAACGGTAAATGTTGCTACCGCCATCTGAGTACCGGCTGTGTAACGAAGTTCAGGATCTCTTGTTAATCTTCCGATTAAAACAACGCTGTTCATGCTTACACCCCGTTCTTAGTTTGCATCATTGTTGATGATGATGTGTCTGATTACGTTGTCAGAAATCTTAAGCTTTCTGTCAAGTTCGTAAGGTAATGTAGCGTTAGCCTTGAATTCGATTACAACGTAGTAACCTTCTTCCTTCTTGTTGATTGGGTAAGCTAACTTTCTCATTCCCCAAACATCAGTCTTAACCACTTCACCGTCAGCAGCGATGATGGACTGAACTGTTTCAACTGTCGCATCCTTTACAGCTTCTTCTAAAGCAGAATCGATAACGAACATAACTTCGTAGTTTCTCATTGTTTTTCTCCTTTCTCTATGGACTACATGGCGACAACCTGACGTTGTCGCAGAGATTGCATGAAAACTCATGCCTAATTATTATACAACAAATAACAAGGATTGCAAGTGCTTTTTTGCAATCCTTGAATATTTAGCATAAGATTTGTTTTCTGGAGTGTTATTTCCAAAGAACATCAGGGTATTCACCCTTGTCTTTCATTGACTGTAGGGCATCAACTACGCTTTCCTTATCTTCTTTGTAAGTGACACCATACCATCTATCCATTGAATTGAGAACTTTGACTTCAGCTTTGCCTTCCTGAATCAGCTGATCGACTACGCCCGGAAGGAAATACTCCCCTTTCATTGGATTTTCAACAACAGCCTTGTCCAGAAATGCAGGGAATCTTTCTTTTAGCTCCTTCATCATAGATGAAGTAAAGCCCCAGAAGTTCATTGACACGGATGTGCCGCGAGGAAGCTCCTGCCAAGTAGTCCCATCATCTTCAGTAAACACGATTTTGTCATCCTGCCACTGAATTTTTGTTCTTTCTGTAATGTCGGTAAGGTATCCCTCGTCCGATAGTTGACATACACCTCTGGAAACATAACCATTTTCGGTAAGGGTGTTTTCTATCTGGAATCCAACCATGCAGAACTGATATTTATCATTGTCTTCAGCATTTTCCAAGAAACTGTACATAGTCTGGAATGCGCCGGGACCATAGTAATCGTCTGCATTGATTACTGCAAAAGGTGCATCGACAAGATCTCTTGCAGCTAATACGGCATGTCCGGTGCCCCAAGGCTTTTCTCTTCCTTCCGGAACAAGGTAACCTTCAGGTAAGTCATCAATAGCCTGAAAAGCGTATTCAACATCTATATATTTACCCGCTCTGCTGTCGATTAGTTCCCTGAAGGCATCTTCGTTTTCTTTTTTTATTACGAAGATTACTTTCTTAAAACCTGCCATAACTGCATCATAAAGTGAAAAATCAAGGATAATTTCTCCCTTGTCACTTACTGGCTCAATCTGCTTGAGTCCGCCGAAGCGGCTGCCCATGCCTGCTGCCATTATTACTAAAACCGGTGTTTTCATATATGTCTCCTAATTTATTTATTTTATTACATTTTATATCATCTTTCATTTAATATCAAGGTAGTGTATAATTTAAGACATATTAGGAAAAGAGGTATAAGATATGATTAAATACATGGAACAGGCTGAAAGAGATGCCGTACTTGCAGTGGCAGATATTATGGCGACTGCGGCAAAAACTGCACCAAAGGGAAGCGGAAAAGACACGGTGGTATCTGCTGTTTTAACAGGAGAAGATAAGGATAAGCTTGCTGAGATAATGAGAGAGATGGGTGAGGAATATAATGAAGAGTTTATAATCCGCGATGCAGGAAATGTTGACTCCAGCATCTGCATTGTTCTCATAGGCTGTAAGGATACACCTTTTGGTCTTCCAAACTGTGGAATGTGTGGATTTGAAAACTGCGCAAAGATGAAAAAAGCGGGAAGCAACTGTGTATTTAATGTTACAGATTTAGGTATCGCGGTAGGCTCTGCAGTCTCAGTTGCTGCTGATAACAGAGTGGATAACAGAGTAATGTATTCGGCAGGCCGTGCGGCAGTTAGAATGGGTGTTTTCCCTGAAAATATAAAAATCTGCTGGGGAATCCCTCTAAATGCTACATCAAAGAGCATTTACTTTGACAGAGGACCCGGAGCAGTTCTTCGTTAACTTCACTTCGGGGACAGGGAAATATGCAATAATAAGAACTTAAAATATATGGGTGGAATTGACTTCCCTGACCCTTGAGGAAGCTTGATAAATGTGTGGCTTTACGGTAATTATATCAATAAATTCCTTGAAAAACTTTAGACCATTTGAAAAAAATTAAGGCTATTTTTGTAAAATATACAAAAATAGCCTTTTGAAATGTTAAAGCTTATTAAATCGTTTTCTTAAAACATTACAGAAATTGTGACAGCAGATAGATTCTGATTGCCATAAACAGGTTTTCGTGAAATTCTTTATCGTTGCTTGTAGGATCTAATAGGGATTGTAGTCTGCCAAGCCTGTATCTTATTGTGTTTACATGACAGAACATCTCTTCTGCGGTCGCATCCAAATCTCCGCGGGCAAGAACGTATTTGCAGGCAGTTTCAAATAATTCGGGCTTTTCATCGCCTAGAGGCAACAGATATTCATACATGTAATTCTGAAGATTCTGGGAATGCAGCTCAGGAATAATAAGCCTGTAAATTCCAAGATCTGCGTAAGATTTCATTGAAACATCTTCTAAGACTGCCACATTGCATGCCCAATATGCCTCCCTTACTATCTTCCCAAAGTATTCGTTAGATGTTTTTATGGAGCTTACACCGCAATGGACATTATCCTTTTCCATATCCGATGCGATAAAAATATCTGTAAGGAGAGCGTCAAATCTGCTTGGTTCATTGACGTCCTGACTCAAAAACAAAAGATAACAATCCCTGTACTTGCATAGGGCAGCTTTTTTGCTTATTCTTCCGCTGCTTCGCAGTTTTTTTACCTGCGTAAAGATTTCTTCAGAACTTGTCTTATCCTTGATGGCAACCACCTTCATAAAGCGCTTAAAATCAGGATTAATCTTCTTGGAAATTCTAAACTCTTCTTTGGGAGTAAGTTCCTGATCCATAATATTATTGAAATCCTTTTCTAAGGCTTCGAGATCATCGCCTTCTTCTAAAGCACGGTTCACCTCAAATATTATGTCTTCAAAGAACTCATCCCCACCAAATTCAAGTATAGGAAAGTTATGAGCATTGGCGTAATCAATGGCCTCCTTGGGCAGCTCCTTAACAAGAACCGGTTTGTATGCCATGCATGAGACATTTAGCTCATATAGCTTTCTTACAGCCTCACAAATCAGATTGTGGTCGTCTTTTGCAAACAACAGACTGGTAAGAATCATGCTGTTTTTGTCAAAAATATCTTTTCTGGACATCTGGACTCCTTGTACAAATTCAAAGTCAAGAATGTCCGGTTGTTCAACGGGTCTTGATAAACCGCCCTCGCCTGCGACTAACTTGAAGTTTTTTAGAAGTGGTATGTCGAACAAATCTTTTACGGTGAGTTTCATAAGGACCTTTCTTAAAACATTTTTATTCTTCAGAAAACATAGGAGTTGACAGATAACGTTCACCTGTATCAGGTAATAAAGCGACGATGTTCTTTCCTTTGTTTTCAGGACGCATTGCCAGTGTAACAGCACCATGGAGGGCAGCACCGGAGGTTATTCCTGCGAGGAAACCCTCGGAAGAAGCAATTAATCTTCCTTTTTCATATGCATCTTCGTTAGAAACGGTGATAATTTCATCGTATATATCTGTATCAAGAATTGACGGAACGAAGTTTGCACCTATTCCCATTAGGCCATGAGGACCGGCCTTTCCTTCGGAAAGAAGTGGAGATGAGGCAGGTTCTATGGCAACAATTTTTATGTCCGGATTCATTTCTTTGAGATATTTTCCCACACCTGTAATAGTGCCGCCAGTACCGATACCTGCAACAAAGAAATCAATTTTGCCGTCTAAATCTCTGTAGATTTCAGGGCCTGTTGTTTCATAGTGAATCTGAGGATTTGATTCGTTATCAAATTGTCCCGGGATAAAACTTCCTTCGATTGAGGCAGCAAGTTCATTGGCTTTGTCGATGGAACCCTGCATACCCTTAGAGCCTTCAGTGAGGACAACCTGTGCACCATAGGCCTTTAATAGATTTCTTCTTTCTACACTCATGGTTTCAGGCATTGTGAGAATAACCTTGTAGCCTCTTGATGCAGAAGCAGCAGCGATGCCGATGCCTGTATTGCCACTTGTAGGTTCGATAATTGTAGCACCTGGTTTCAGCAAACCTTTCTTTTCTGCGTCCAAAATCATTGCAAGACCAACCCTGTCCTTGGAACTTCCTGCAGGATTAAAAGCCTCAACCTTTGCAAAGAGATTTGCCTCTAGGCCTAAAGCTTTTTCTATGGCATTTAGTCTTAAGATAGGTGTGTTGCCGATTAACTCTGAAATGTTGTTAAATACTTTCATCTTTGTAAATCCTTTCTAAAACGGTTATTGCAAGCATTAATATGCCGAAGCCTATAAGCGCTCCGCAGATTACATCGGTAGCCCAGTGAACACCAACATAGAGGCGGCTTGGAGCAATAGTAAAAGCGAGGATAAGGCATATTGCACTTAAAAAGTTTTTTAATTTTTCGTTTTTGCAGTTTTTTCTGATTAAATAGAACAGCAGGCCGTATACGATTACAGAAGTTGTTGAATGACCGCTTGGGAAAGAATAACCGCCCTGCTCCACAAGATGATAGATCACATCAGGTCTGGCTCTTAAAAACAAATGCTTCATTGGCTTATATATTGCCAGACCAATAAGTTCTGCGAGTGTAACAGGAATGCCGTATTTCTTCCGATTAGGCAAAATAATGAGAATAATGCACAGCAGTATGATGGTAATCGTATCGGAACAGTGGGTCAATGCCGAAATAACAACATTAAAAAAATCTGTTCTGATTGATATGAAAAACTTTTGTACGGCTAAGTCAAAAGGTGTTGCCCCCATTCCGTAGCAGGCATTGAGAATATATGTGATTATACCGGCACAGATAAAGCAGGCAACAGCAATGATGATTCTGTTTTTTCCTGAATTCTCTCTCGTCATTAAAACACCCCTTTGCTAATGATAATTGTTGATTTTTCAAAATAATCTAGGATAATTATATACTTTTTTTATAGAAAAAACTACAACAATTATGGTATCATACTGTATATATGAAAAAGTCTGGAGGGTTAAAGTGAAGATTTTTGGAAATATAGGGCTGGCATTAACCATAGCAAAGGCATTTGTTGGACTAGGTGAATACAGAAGAAGAATTGACAATGCCAGAGCCATTGGTGATAAAGAAGAAGAGAAAAAGGCCATTTTTGAAGCGTGTAAGCACTGGTCAGACAAGATAGTAAAATATCTTAACCTTGATATAAATGTTGTAAATCCAGAGAACCTTCCGAATGATGGGCCTGTCGTTTATGTGGCAAACCATCAGTCGTACGCCGATATTGTGCCCTTTGTAAATGTACTAAATCATCAAGTGGGGTTTATCGCAAAGGAAGATTTGAGTAAAATCCCCGTGTTCGCAGATTGGGTAGCAAGAATCAGAAGTCTGTTTATTAAACGAGGAGATGCAAGAGCTTCGTTAGACACAATTAATGAAGGGGCTGACCTCGTTAAAAATGGGTATTCTTTAGTTATCTTCCCAGAAGGAACGAGAAGCCATTCTAACAAAATGGCAAAATTCAAGCCCGGTGCCCTTAAATTAGCAACGAAAGCTAAGGCGGTAATTGTACCGGTTACAATCAGGAACAGCTATAAAGTGTTTGAGGAAACAGGTACTGCAACAAAGAATGTAAAGATGGACTTTATCGTTCACGAACCGATAGATACTTCAATGCTAGACAGAAAGGAACTGGCAGTCTTGAGCGACAGGATTGAAGAAATCATCCGCAGTGCAATATAGCAGTGTAATATGGCAGTGCGATATAATAGAAAAAAATAAGGTATTAAAAAATGTGCATCGGACAATCATAGTGCCCTTTGCACATTTTATTTTATGTGATTAAGACTTATTCATCTGGATTTTTAGCTGGCCTCACCAAGTGTAACTGATACCTCTTTCATCTTATCGTCTCTCACTATTGTAAGTTTGACCTTGTCGCCCACCTCATATGACCGCACTTTTGAGATGAGCATTTGAGAACTTGTAACGGTCTCTTTATCAATCATATAGATTAAGTCACCTGCCTGCAGACCTGCCTTTTTAGCACTTTCGCCTGTTACTTCTTTGATATAAACACCTGTTACAGATACGCCATACTTCATGGCATCCTGTGCAGACGTTAAATCGAGAATTGTAACTCCAAGAGCGGGTCTGCCTTTTACATATCCGTTTTCAATGAGAGAGTCTGCAACGGTTTTAACTGTATCAACAGGAATTGCAAAGCCCAGTCCTTCAACATTGGAACCTGAAGACTTGGCAACAACAAGACCGATCAGATTGCCATACTGGTCGAACACTCCACCGCCGGAGTTTCCGGGATTTATGGAAGAACTGATTTGCATAAGATTCATTGTTTTGCCATCGATGGTTATCTCTCTCTCTAAAGCACTTATGATTCCTTCTGTTGCAGTCCCTGCAAGTGTACCTAAAGGATTACCGATGGCTACTGCAAGATCACCCACAGAAAGAGATTGCTCAGCAGCAATAGTAACAGGAGAAAGATTTGATGCTTTTATTTTAATCACTGCAATATCACATGCATCGTCGGAAGCCACAAGAGATGCGGAGTAGGTTTTGCCATCATGCATAGTAACGGTTATTGTGCTGGCACCGTCGATTACGTGATTGTTTGTAAGGATATACCCATCCTCGCTGTAAACGACACCGCTTCCTGCGCCACTTGTCACATATTGTCTCGCCCAGATATCTGTAGATACAGATTCAGTGGTTATAGCAACTACTGAATTTTCGTTTTTTGCTATGATTTCCTGAATGGAGAGCTCGCTTCCGGTTGCCTTTGTAAGGCTGTAGTTTGTACCATTGATTGTTTTGTTTGAGGAAAAACCACCAAAGTAGTTTGAACAGAGATAAAAGCCGCCTGCACCCGCAAAAGCAGAAAGAATAATTGCGAAAATTAATGTAATAACAAATGCCTTTTGCGTAACGTATTTGGGTTGCTTTTTGCTTTTGACGTATTCGGCACCGGCATCGTACTGAGAAGAATTTCTGTATTCTTCAAATCTGTCACGATTATCTGAGAATTTATTCCAATCGTCCATATAAATCCCTCCTAATGCATTATATGGTTAAATTATATTATCAATTTGTGTATTTTCTGTGTAAAAATCATGGGAAATATGATAGAATAATTTGTTGAATTATAGCAAACAAAATGATTGATGAAAAGTGTTTTTTAGAGAACTGATAAAATTGATATTAAAGATAGTATGGAAAAAATAATAAAACAATATTCACAGTGGAAGGAACAAGCCCTTCCTGATAATTTAAGAGCCGAAATTGAGGACATTTCCGATAATCAGGAACAGATTTATGATAGATTCTGTTCAGAACTGGCATTTGGAACATCAGGCCTTCGCGGCAAGATGGGCGTAGGAACTAACAGAATAAACGAGATAGTCATAAGAAGAGCAACTATGGGCGTAGCAGATTATCTTTTGGCAAAGCAAAAAAACTCCCTGATAGTGATAAGCTATGACACGAGAATCGGTTCAAAAATGTTTGCAGAATCCGTGGCAAAGGCTCTTACAATGAGAGGAATCGATGTATACATCTTTGGTGAACCCACTCCGGTTCCTGTGCTATCCTTTGCAGTAAAACATCTGGGTGCTTCCGGAGGGATAATGATTACGGCAAGTCATAACCCAAAGGAATACAACGGATATAAGGTCTATGACCATTGCGGCAACCAGATAGATGATCTGAAGGCACGTAAGGTTGAAACATATATTAACAAGAGATCTTATTTTGAAGAAATCCACGAACCCGAGGTATCAGGAACAGTAACTGTAGACAAGGGCGAGATAAAGGAAGCCTATCTGCAAGCTTTGAAATCAAATATCCTTTGCTGGACAGAGGATAGAGATGAATTTAATAAGTCTATGGAGAACCTTAGCGTAGTGTATACACCTCTAAATGGTTCAGGAAGAGATTTCGTAATGGGTGCCTTTGACTATCTGGGCGTTGGTAATGTAAAAAGAGTTTCTGAACAATGGGAACATGACGGGAATTTTGTTACCTGTCCTTCACCGAATCCGGAGAATCCTAAGGCATTGCAAAAAGCACTTGAACATGCCGATGACAGCACAGATGTTATTATTGCAACAGACCCTGACAGCGATAGAATGGGTGTTATGGCAAGAAAAAACGGCAGGTTTGAAAGACTTACAGGTGATCAGGTTGGTATACTGATGCTGGATTATGTTTGCAGCTGCCACAAAAAGGGTATTAACGGCAAAAACCTGAAAGGTCAAAAGGTCGTATTTAAAAGTTTAGTATCCTCACCTTTTGCTGCAGACATTGCAAAACACTACGGTGTCGAAATAAAAAATGTTCCTACAGGATTTAAAAATATTGCAAAAGAGATGGAGAACCTCAAGCAGCAGGGCAGAGAGGAAGACTTCCTCTTTGGTTATGAGGAGAGCCTTGGATACCTGTATGGAAACTACACAAGGGACAAGGACGGCATTCTGGCTGCACAGATGACATGTCTTATGGCGGCTCAGCTGAAGCAGGAGGGCAAAAGTCTGTTTGACAAGATTGAAGAACTCCATAAACAGCATGGATACATAACGTCCGGGGCAAATTCTATTGAGTTTTCAATGGAGAAAGACAGAAAAACCATGGAACAGATAATGGAGGACCTTTTTGGGTCAAAGCTCACAACTATGGCCGGAGAAAGTCTGATTCCAGACAATTCCTACAGACATTTGAAGATGTTCCGCGCTTCCGTGCCTTCAGGACATCAGATTATCATAAGACCTTCAGGCACTGAGCTGAAAATAAAAATTTATGCCTTTGCCAAAGGTACTTCTCAGGAAGAAGCTGATAAAAACATTGAAAAAATCATGGCAGATATCAACGAATTTGCTAAAGAATACAAGTAACAAGTAAATGGAGAGAATGAATGAATAAGGTTTTGACGGCAATAGATAAAAGCGGTTCATACCGTGTATATTTAACGATAAGCACAGATTTAGTAGAAGAGGCAAGAGTAATTCATAATACTACACCTCTTGCTACAGCAGGTCTTGGCAGAGTTCTTACAGGTGCAGGCTTGATGGGGCTTCTTCTAAAAAACCCTCAAGACAAGCTAACAGTAATTTTTAAGGGTGATGGACCTGCCAAACAGATTCTTGCAACAGCAGATGGCGAAGGAAGAGTAAAGGGCTACATTGCAAATCCTGATGTAGATCTGCCTTTAAGAGAAGACGGCAAGCTTGATGTAGGAGGTTCCCTGGGAATAGGAGAATTGACGGTCATTAAGGATTTAGGACTTAAAGACCCTTATGTTGGGACAATCGCCCTTGCAAGCGGTGAGATTGCAGAAGACCTGACCGCATATTATTACATTTCAGAGCAGCAGAATTCAGCTATTTCTTTAGGGGTAAAAATTGAAACGGACTATAGGGTTGGCGCAGCAGGAGGAATGATAATACAGCTTCTTCCTGATGCAAAAGAAGAATCTATCGACGTTTTGGAAGAGATAATCGCAAAAATGCCACCTATCACATCCTTAATCGATAAGGTGAATCATGAGCACAGCCAAGCTTCAGATGAAGAAAAGGTTACAAAGCTTGCTGAGGAAATATTTAAGGATGCACCGGAGGATTATTCTTTGAATATCCTTGCCATGAGAGAAATCGACTGGGTTTGTGATTGTTCGATGGAAAGGCTTGAGAAGGCATTGATGACAATAGGTGTTAAGGATCTTAAAGAAATCATTGAAGAAGATGGACGGGCTGAGATGGTATGCCAGTTCTGCCTGAAAAAATATAATTTTGATAAAGAACATCTGGAAAGAATTTTAGAAAGCATCAGTTAGAAAGAGAGCAAGGTAAGAAATGAAGGAAGTAACCGTAAAAATCATTGGAAAACAAAAACTTGCCGACAGAGAAGAGGATCAGATGGAATTTGTCACAGATGGGAAGCTTTATGAAAGAAACGGAGCACACTACATCCTGTACGATGAGAGCGAAGTGTCAGGAATGAAGGGTTGCACCACCACTATAAAAATGACAGAAGATTCACTGAAAATGAGAAGAAGCGGAGCCATGGGCATGAATACCGAGCTCTACTTCGAAAGCGGCAAACGATTTAACAGCACATACAATACACCTTATGGCCCCATGGGAATAGAAGTTCTTACAAACAATATAACCAATGAGTTCGACAAGGAGCTTTTAAAAGGAGCTGTGTCAGTGGATTATAAAATAAGTATGGATGGCATTGTTGAAAGCAGCAACACTATTACAATTGAAGTGTATTGATGAAGTATATTGATAGATAATTATTTTACATAAAAGAAAGAAGGGAAGAACATGCAAAGAATAGGTTTTGATTCAGAAAAATATATTGAAGAGCAGTCAAAGTATATCCTTGAGAGAATCAATCAGAATGATGGACAGAGACTATACTTGGAATTTGGCGGCAAACTGGTGCACGACAAGCATGCAATGCGTTGCCTGCCCGGATTTGATGAAAACGCAAAGATTAAGCTTCTTCAAAAGTTGAAGGATCAGGCTGAAATTATCATTTGTATCTATTCCGGAGATATAATTAACAGTAAAACACGTCAGGATTTTGGTATAACATATGACCTCGAAGTCCTCAGACTTATAGATATTTTCCGCAAATACGATTTAGCGGTAAACAGTGTAGTAGTAACCCGCTATGAGGATGCTCCAGCCGTAAGTAAATTTATCAACCGACTGGAAAGAAGAGGAATCAGAGTCTACAAGCATAACTATACAAAGGGATATCCAACAGATGTGGAAACCATTGTAAGTGAGGAAGGCTACGGAGCAAACCCTTATATTGAGGTAACAAGGCCATTAGCTGTAGTCACAGGTCCCGGCGGCGGCAGTGGCAAGCTTGCAACATGTCTTTCACAGCTTTATCATGAGTACAGAAGAGGTGTAAAGGCAGGCTATTCAAAATTTGAAACTTTCCCTGTCTGGAATATGCCTTTAAAACACCCTATCAATCTTGCATATGAGGCAGCAACGGCAGATTTAAAGGATGTCAACATGATAGACTCCTTCCATCTGGAGGCATATGGAAACATGGCTGTTAACTACAACAGAGATTTAGAAGTTTTCCCTGTAGTAAAACGTATTATCGAAAAAATAACAGGTGAGACCCTGTATCTGTCACCAACAGATATGGGAGTAAATAGAGTAGGATTTTGCATTACTGACGATGAAGTAGTAAAAGAAGCGTGCAAGCAGGAAATCATCCGCAGGTTTTTCATAGCTAAGTGTGATTACAAAAAAGGATGGATCAGCGAAGATGCGCTTGAACGTTCAGAACTGATAATGAAAGAGGTTAATGCAAAGGAAGACGACAGAAAAGTTGTAAACTATGCGAGAGAATATGCCGAATATAAGCGCAGTTTAGATGACAAATACGCCAACACCGTTGTAATGGCTTTAGAAATGCCTGACGGAAGCATAGTGACAGGAAGATCAAGCCGAAGAATGGTTGCAGCTGCAGCTGCAGTACTTAACGGTGTAAAGAAGCTTGCAGGCATTGATGATGAAAAATATGTAATTGCACCAAATGTTTTCCAGGATATCCAGCTTTTAAAAAACGATGTTCTGAAGCATGATAGAACCAGCTTAAACTTAGAAGAAATTCTGATTGCTCTTTCGATTTCTGCTGAAAACAATCCATGTGCAAAAAAAGCAACGGAAATGCTTACTGCTCTCAAAGGATGTAGAGCTCATTGCACAGCTATTCTAAGTGAAAGAGATGAACAGACGCTGAGGAGTATGGGCATTGATGTAACATGTGATCCTGAATATGTAACAACAAACTTATACTTTGCGTAATTTGGAGAAGTAATGGCAAAAAAAATTATCAGACGAAGAAACATAAAAAGCACAAAAGAGCACATTAAAAAAACACGAACGACGGCAACTAAGCAGATATTAAAGAGAAAAGAAAAGTTTAAATATAAGCTTATCTTGGAAGGAGTAGGTGTCGGAGCTCTGACAGGGAGTGTGGTTTCGCTATATAGATTTGCCTTTCATAAGGTTGAAGCTACGAGAACCCTTATGGTCCATGCTGCAGATAAGAAATTCCTTGTTGCTCTTCTGGGAATCGGACTTGTACTGTTTATGCTTATAGTTTCTTCCGGTGTAACTAAGAGGGAAAAAATCGCTGGAGGAAGCGGAATACCCCAGGTTGAGGCAGAACTGAAAGGTCAGATGAATGCTAATTGGCTTCAGGTTATCATAGCAAAGTTTATCGGAAGTCTACTTGCTATAGGGGCAGGTCTTTCTCTGGGAAGCGAGGGTCCAAGTGTGCAGCTTGGCGCTATGACCGGTAAAGGTGTTTCTAAGATAAGCA
>CALZMV010000027.1 GCA_945788655.1 uncultured Clostridia bacterium
GTGTTTCATACATGTTCTCAAGAAAAGGCTTAATCTATATTGAGAAAACTGATGAAATCGATGAGGATTCTCTGTTAGAAACAGCTTTAGAGGCAGGTGCAGATGATATGGTTGTAAATGAGGACAGCTTTGAAATCATAACTGATCCTGCTGTTCATATGGATGTTCATACAGCATTGACTGATGCAGGTTATGAGCTTGTTGAATCTGATGTAGAGATGGTACCTTCAATGGAAGCTACTCCAAGCACTCCTGAGGATATTAAGAAGCTTGCTAAGATGATTGAAATCTTAGAGGATAACGATGATGTACAGAAGGTATATACAAACTGTGCAATCGACCTTTTTGAATAATTCCAAGCAGAATAATCCAAAATACATAGCATTAATTCCCTTTGTTGATATAATATTGGCAAAGGGGTTTTTTGTAAAATTAGTTGTATTTTCTTTATAATGTGATTATAATAATCATATAAACAGATATTTCATTCTGGGTTATTCGTTAGGGAATCATAATTGAACCTACAGTTTTGCATTGGGAATTTGCGTTTTCGAAGCATTATGTCATGCCTCCTTTGTATGTGGAAGACAGAAGTTAGAAACAGAGTACCCACCTATCATTAGATAGGGCATCAATTATCTCCTTGACGGTATCCCGGATTTTTTCCAACAGATAGTTCTGTTGGATTTTTTTTAACAATGCAATAGAAACAATCGAGGAAGTAAAATGACAGATTTTACAGAAATTAAAAATAATCTAAAAAAAATAGGATATAAAGTTACTACTTTTGAAAAAGGATGTGAGGCGGCTGAATATATAGGCAGAGCAATTAAAGATTCGACAGTGGGAATAGGCGGTTCACAAACAATAAAGGAACTAAATCTATATGAAGTATTGATCAATAATAACAACGATGTTTATTGGCACTGGATAATGGAACCGGAGACAGCAATAACCAATGCTATGACCGCAGATTACTATATTACTTCTGTAAATGCAATTGCACAGTCAGGTGAAATGGTAAATATTGATGGTAGAGGAAACAGAGTTTCTGCATCATTGTATGGCCACAAAAAAGTGTTTTATATTATAGGTAAAAATAAAATTACTAAAACTTATGATGATGCTATTTATCGTGCAAGAAATGTTGCAGCTCCATTAAACGCTAAAAGATTAAATAAAAAAACACCATGTGCTGTAAGTGGAAATGGTTGTGCAAATTGTAACAGCCCTGAGAGAATATGCAAAGCAATGGTTACATATTGGGGACCTATGTCAGGTATGGAAACAGAAGTGATTTTAATAGATGAAAACTATGGATACTAGTGTTAAAATGCTCAATAAATTTTTAACAAAAGGGTGGTAAAATACTGGTAAATAGTATAGAATATTTCGGGAATTTGTTATATTTTTAGAGAAAGTAAGGTATTTGTATTATGAACCATTTAAAACCAATTGAAATTTTAGAGGCTACTGTAAATGCCGGAGTTGGAAAAGCTAATTCCTCATTTAAGAAATTACTAATCTTAGGAATTCTTGCCGGTGCATATATTGCTTTTGCTGGAGCAGCAGCTGCAATGGGTACATTTAATCTAGTAGCAGATCCTAATACCTTTGGCCTGGGTAAGATTTTATCAGGAACAATATTCGCAGCTGGACTTGTTGTTGTTGTTCTTGCAGGTGCAGAACTGTTCACAGGAAACAGTCTTATCACTTTAGCTGTTTTGGAAAAGAAGACCACAGTTACAAAAATGCTGAGGAACTGGGTTATTGTATACATAGCAAACTTTATAGGAAGCATCTTAATAACATGGATGATATTTAAAATAGGATTGTTCAGTTCAGGTGCAGATTTATTTGGTGCAATTACGGTGAAAACAGCTGTAGCTAAGGTAAACATTTCCTTTGTAAATGGAATATTATCAGGAATTATGTGTAACTGGCTTGTTTCATTGGCAGTATGGATGGCGACAGGTGCAGATTCTACTATAGGTAAAATATTTGCAATTTTCTTCCCGATTTGGATGTTTGTTACTTGTGGTTTTGAACACTGCATTGCAAATATGTATGCTATTCCAGCCGGAATCTTTGCATCATCAAATGCAACATTTGTTCAGCTGTCAGGAGTTACAGCAGAGGCTTTGGCAAACCTTTCATGGGCAGGTATGGCAGTTAATAACCTAATTCCTGTTACCATTGGAAATATTATTGGCGGTGGCTTCTTTGTTGCAACAATGTATTGGTTAGGTTTAAAAAAATCGTAGTATAATTTTGTTAATATATAGTTAGTAATTAGGAGAATAATAAGATGTTTAATAGACAATTAACTCTAAGAGGGTTAATTATTGGGGCTTTAGGCAGCATTGTTCTGACAATGAGTTCAATGTTTATTGCTCTTAAGCTTAGTTCAGTGCCGTGGCCTATAATGTTTGTAGTTCTTGTTTCGATGTTTGTTTTAAAGCTGGCAGGTAATACTAATCTTCAGGAGATAAATGTAACCCAGACGGCTATGTCAGCAGGAGCCATGGTAGCTGGTGGGTTAGCTTTTACTATTCCTGGAATCTGGATATTAAATCCCGAAGCACAGGTTGAATTAGCCGATCTGATGGTAGTAACACTGGGCGGTGTTATCCTTGGTTTGATATTTACAGCTTTATTTAGAAAATATTTTATTGTAACAAAGGAATTGCCTTTTGCAATGGGACAGGCTGCAGCTGCTACTCTTGAAGTCAGTGACAAAGGCTCAAAGAAGGTAGGCCTACTGTTTATTTCAATGGCTGCGGCAGGTATTTTTACATATTTCAGAGATTGGAAGCTTGCTTTTAAGTCAACTGTTTTAAGCAGCAAAGCAATGACATATGGTTCATATACAGGAATATGGTTATCACCAATGCTTATCTCAATTGGATATATCATTGGTCCGATTGTAGTTGGAGTATGGTTTGTCGGTGCCTTAATCGGTGATTTTGGAATATTGATTGGTGGAGTAGAAGCCGGTCTTTGGGATTCACTTACTGCAGCAAACATTAAAGCATCCCTCGGAATAGGGTTAATGGTTGGAACCGGTGTAGGCATTCTAGTAAAAGGAATAATTCCTAAGGCAAAAGACATATTTGGTTCCATGTTTGTAAAGGATAAATTAGGAGATAATTTTATCACTATGAGATGGGCACCAATTGTAATGGTAATCCTTGCTTTTGTATTAACTGTTGTTACCGATATGGGAATTGTTTCATCAGTTATCACTATTTTAGGAACTTGGCTAACCACTTCAATGTCTGCGCAGTGTGTTGGACAGTCAGGAATAAATCCAATGGAAATATTTGGAATTATTGTACTTATTGCTGCCAAAGCTGTTTCAAATATCGGTGATGTTGAAGCATTTTTCGTGGCTGCAGCTGTAGCTGTTGCTTGTGGTCTTGTCGGTGATGTTATGAATGACTTTAAAGCAGGACATATATTAAATACCGACCCGAAGGCACAATGGATTGCGGAAGTTGTTGGCGCACTTATAGGTGGACTTGTATCCGTTTTTATTTTATTTGTAATTTTAAAAGCCTATGGACCTGAGGCATTTGGTGGAGAAATGTTCCCAGCTGCACAGGCTTCTGCTGTTGCGGCTATGGTAGGAGGCATTTCTCATATGCCATCCTTTATAATCGGTGTAATCCTAGCAACAATTCTTTATTACATAAACTTCCCGGTAATAACACTTGGATTAGGTGTATATTTGCCTTTCTATTTATCAGCAACTGCTGCTCTGGGCGGTGCTTTGAGATTTTTTGCTGATAAGTTTTTCCCTAAATTCGAAGAAGATGGAAAGGGAACTATTATTGCGTCTGGCCTTCTAGGTGGTGAATCAATAGTAGGGGTAATAATTGCATTGTATCTAGCGTATCAGATAATTGCCTAACTATTTAGGAGAAGATGGATTTGTAGATGGAGAATAAGGATTATGAATGGAAAAATTGTCATTATTGATGGAAACAGTCTTATTAACAGGGCATATTATGCTGTTTCTCGACCTATGATTACTAAAGAGGGGATTTATACTCAGGGTATTTATGGGTTTTTGAATATGCTTCAAAAAATAAGAAATGATTATGAACCCGATTATTTGACAGTAGCTTTCGACTTGAAGGCGCCTACTTTTAGACATATTGAGTATTCCGAATATAAGGCTGGCAGAAAAAAGATGCCACCTGAGCTTGCAATGCAGATTCCTTTGCTTAAAGATGTGCTCAGAGCTATGAAAATTGAAATTTTGGAAATGGAAGGCTATGAGGCTGATGATATTATTGGCACTGTAGCACGTGTCTCTGAAGAAGCTGGTCTTACTCCATTAATCATTACCGGGGACAAGGATGCATTGCAGCTTGTAACTGATGTCACAAAAGTAATAATTACAAAAAAGGGCATAACTGAATTTGAAATATATGATCCTGATAAAATGCTTGAAAGATATGGATTAACACCAAAGCAGTTTATCGATCTCAAAGGGCTTATGGGAGATTCGTCGGATAATATACCTGGAATTCCCGGAGTGGGAGAAAAAACCGGTATTAAACTTCTGGAACAATTTGGTTCAATAGAAAACCTTATTGCAAATACTTCAGAAATTGCTGCAGATAAATTGAGAACGAAAGTTGAAGATAATGTTCAGCTGGCTGTAATGAGCAAGCGTTTGGCAACTATCAACACATGTGTTCCAATAGATATCGATCTATCAAAACTTAAACTTAAAGATCCTAACTATTCGAAGCTTATTGAAATATACACTAAGCTTGAATTCAATAGCTTATTAAAAAAGCTGGATATAAAAGATGATGTGGAATCTTTAGCGACAGAAATATCTGCGATTCCAGTTGAAATAATTGAAAATACTAATGACTTGTGCAAAATAGAAGATTTTTGTGACTCGCATCAAGTTTTCTTGAAAGTTATTGGTGATGGTAATCATATATCCGCTCCATTTATCGAGGGCATTGTTATGATGTCTGAAAATAAGGGATATTATTTAGATTGCCAGTCCATGAACATTAATAATATAATTGATAAATTGAATAATATCAGGATTAATTATATTGGACATCAACTTAAGGATTCATTATATAGTTTGATTTATTATGGGCTATCAAATATTAACATTGTTTTTGATACGGCAATAGCTGAATATATCCTCGATCCATCGAAGAACAAATATGACTTAGACACAATTTTATTAGAAAAAATGCAATTTAAAGTTGAGCCTGAGAATGAATTTATAGTGCAACAAGGACAGATGGACTTGTTTTCGGACAATAGGGTAAAGCTTTGCCAATATTATTCTATTTTGGGAAGTGCTGTTTTTGCTCTATCTGAATTAGAAAAGGTTCAACTAACAAGCAATAATCTTGACAAAGTATACTATGATGTCGAAATACCTTTAATTGAAATTCTTGCATCCATGGAAGTGAGCGGTGTTAAGGCAAATGCAGAATTTATCGATGATTTTGGTAAGGAATTAAAAGAAAAAATTTCATCTTTGGAATTAATAATATACGATTTTGCAGGCAAAAAATTTAATATTAATTCTCCAATGCAATTAGGCAATGTTCTTTTTGAAGATTTGCAGCTCCCCTTCGGCAAGAAAACAAAAAGAGGATACAGTACCAATGCAGAAGTACTTGAAAAAATAAGAGATAAGCATCCTATTGTTAATGCTGTCCTTGAATATAGAAATATATCTAAACTTAATTCAACATATGTTGAAGGCATGAAACCTTTGATAGGAAAAGACGGCAAAATAAGAGCTCATTTTCAGCAAACTGTTACTACTACAGGAAGATTAAGCTGCACTGAACCAAATCTTCAGAATATTCCAATTAGACAAGAACTGGGAAGAACCTTAAGAAAAGCATTTGTCTGTGACTCTGATGATTATATATTAATCGGTGCTGACTATTCTCAGATTGAACTTAGAGTTTTGGCTCATTTATCAGGTGATGAAGAACTGATTAACGCATTTAACAGAGGTGACGATATTCATAAGATTACTGCATCAAGAGTTTTAGGTGTTCCCTTTGATCAGGTTACACCGCTTGAAAGAAGTAGGGCTAAGGCTGTTAATTTCGGCGTAATTTACGGCATGAGTAGTTTTGGTTTAAGCGAGGAACTAAACATTACAAGAAAAGAAGCAGAAAGTTATATTAATGATTATTTTAATAAACATTCAAAAGTAAAAGATTATATGGATAATCAGATTTCTCAATGCCGTGAAAGAGGATATTCTGAAACTTTATTAGGTAGAAAAAGATACATTCATGAGATAACTGCTTCAAATTATATGGTAAGACAGCTTGGCGAAAGACTTGCCATGAACACACCAATTCAGGGAAGTGCAGCAGATATTATTAAGATGGCAATGATCAAAGTTTATTATAAATTTAAGAATGATCATCCTGACTGCAAAATACTTCTTCAGGTTCATGACGAGCTGATTGTTCAAGCACCTTGCTATAAAGAAGATATTATAAAAAAGGAACTTGTTAAATGCATGGAAGATGCAGTTTCATTGAAGGTCAAGCTTGTAGCTGAAGTTAATGAAGGTGCTTCTTGGTATGATTTGAAGTAAAAAGGTGGAAAATGATTGTAATTGGATTGACAGGAGGCATAGGTACAGGCAAATCTACTGTATCAGATTACTTAAGAAAAAAAGGTTGCATAATTCTCGATGCTGATGATATCTCAAGAAAAATGACAGAAGCGGGTATGCCTGCCTTATCAATTATTCAAAATGTTTTTGGCGATGAAGTAATTAATTCTGATGGAAGCTTAAACCGCCACAAACTTGGTGATATTGTTTTTAATAACAGAGACAAATTGCAAAAGCTTCAACAGATAATTACAACAGAGGTTGTTGACAATATCAACAGAAATCTTTCACAACTTCAAAGTGAACATTGTGATAAAATAGTAGTAATTGATGCACCTCTGTTATTTGAATGCGGTATGGAAAATATTGCTGATGAGAACTGGCTCGTCATTAGTGAAATGTCCGTTAGAATAAAGCGTGTAAAAGAACGAGATAATTTATCAGAAGAACAAATAATTGCCAGAATAAACAATCAGATGTCACAAGAGGATAAAGAAAAATTAAGTGATTATGTTTTAGATAACTCGGGCTCACTGCAGCAGTTATATGAGCAGATTGACGATAATCTTGAAAGGTTAAAAGATGAATTTTGAATCAGAGGGTAAAAAACAGGTAATAAAGGACTTTATTCAAAAATATTGGATACCAATAGTGGGTTTAATAGTAGCTATAGCTGTTGTTGTATCTTTAATTGGAATTTTCCGCGATAAAGAGGAAAATGAAATAGTTGATGATGGATATAAGAAGCAATCTGAAATATATATAGGTGCAAATAAGCTTGATACACCAAATCCTATAATTTCGGCTTCTGAGGATACTTACTATATATCCAAGCTCATATATGACGGTTTATTTGAGTTTTCCGATGATTTTAATGTTGTTCCTAAACTTGTTGATTCTTATACTGTTGATACAGAAAAAGGCGTTATAGAATTTAACATTAAGCCTGGAGTGAGTTTTCATGATGGAAAAGCACTGGATATTGAAGATATCAAGTTTACAGTAAATGTTATAAAATCATATGGCGAAGAAGGTTTATTTTATTCAAAGGCTTCTAAAATCAGGACGGTTACAACAGGTGATAACGGAAAAATAAAGATTATTTTTTCAAATAGTGAAGATGCAGCCTTAGATAACCTTACTTTCCCTATAGTTTCAAAAAACAAAAGTATAAGCGCATTTATAAATGATAAAGAATCTGTTCCATTAGGAACAGGAAAATATAAATGTGAATCCTATGATTCCATAAAAGAACTCAAACTGGTAGTAAATGAAGATTATTTTGATACAAAAGCAACTAAAAACGTCATAGTTCAATTTATTCCTGATAAAAGCACTATGGCAAATTTAGTAAAAGTTGGTAATTTTACAGGATATTATCAGAAGGGCACTCAGAGGAAAACGGATGTTGCAAACAACAACTTCAAGATGTATGATTTTTCCTCAAACGAAGTTGATTTTATTTATTTTAATGTCGAAAAGGAACTATTAGCTGAAAAGAATGTTAGAAAAGCTTTAGCCTATGCTATCGATATTGAAGAAATCTTAAAAAACTCATACTTAAATGATGGTGTTATTTCAGATACTGTTTATTATCCTAATTTCATGGGAATAAAGGATGAAGATTCTGAATACAAAGTGAATAAGGATAAAGCAAAAAGCCTTCTCAAAAAATCTGAAATCGTTGATGAAGATTCTAACGGTAAGCTTGAATATGGTGATGAAAAAGAATTAACGCTTAATATTTTGGTAAACAGTGATAATTCAAATAGAGTCGCTGCTTCTAAAGAAATTCAGAAGAGCCTGACTGGACTAGGATTTAGTGTTGTTGTTAATTCTTTGCCTTGGGAAGAATATGTTACTGCAATCAGTGAAAAAGAATATGACATTTTAATTACCGGATTTGCAATAGAAGAAGGTTATGACCTGAGAAGCTTCTTTGATGGTTCAAACAGTTGGGGTTACGAAAATGAAGAACTGTTAAACAAGGCAAAAGAACTAGAAAAGCTGCATATGAGTCAGGATTATCCTAAATATTATGAAGAATTGAAAAAAGCTTTGTTAGAAGAACTGCCTTACTACTCTATCTGTTACAAAAATATGAGTATAATAGGTACGCAGACTTTTGAAATGAATGGAGATGCCACTTTTAATAATATATATAAATCTATTGATTCATGGGAATGGAGTAAGCTTGAAAAATAAAAAATGACTATCAGCTGATGCTGATAGTCATTTTTTAATACTTTAAATTGGTTCGCAGGATTGTTTTAGCCAAATTTTAATATCATCATCTAAATATGGACTAAGTTTTTCGTATACCTGTGAATGATAGATGTTAAGCCATTCAATCTCATCCTCTGTAAGCATTTCCCTGTTTATCGATTCTCGATCAAAAGGACAGAAGGTAATGGTTTCAAAACCTAGCAGCTTATTATCTTTTTTCACACAAATAGTTTCGTTTTCTAATCTTATTCCGTACTCTCCTTCAAGATAATATCCAGGTTCATTACTTGTAATCATACCCTCGTAGAATCCGTATTTATCTCCTCTTGGGCTAATGTATTGAGGTCCCTCATGAATGCTCAGAAGGTGACCAACACCGTGTCCCGTACCATGATTATAATCAAGACCACGTTCCTGTAATGGTTTTCTTGCTAATTTGTCTAGTTCAACTCCAAGGGTGCCTTCTTCAAATTCAGCCTTTGCCAAAGCAATATGCCCACGAAGAACGGTAGTATAATCTTCTTTCATTTTTTGTGTTAAATTACCTAAAGAAATTGTTCTTGTTATATCTGTGCTACCATCAGAATAATGTGCGCCGGAATCAACTAACAAGAATCCTTCAGGTTTCAATAACTTATTAGTTTCAGGTGTTGCAGAATAGTGAACGATTGCGCCATTTGGGCCATAACCGGAAATGGTCTCGAAGCTTAAGTCCATAAATCCCGCTTGCTCCCTTCGGCAAACCTCTAAATAATCAGATGCGGAAATTTCTGAAATTTCCTGTCTGAAAGGAGAGTGAAGTACATTCTTTAACCAGTAAATAAACTTAACCATTGCTACACCGTCTTTTATATGAGCATTCCTTGTTGAACTGACTTCTTTGTCATTTTTTTGGGACTTCATTATTTCACAAGGATTAATTCCATCAATGATTTTTATATCAGATGGAATAGTTTTCGCTAAAGCGTAGCTTGCAAGACTTTGATCTAACAACAGGCTGCCTGCATCAAGTTCTTTCAGATCATTAAATATCTGATTATATGGACGAACCTGTACATCATTAAGATCTATGTCATTGCATTCCTCGTTCATCAAATATAGAAATGCGAATTTCTTGCCGATAAGGGCATAGGCATAGAAAACAGGTGTATATTTTACATCCGATCCACGCATATTAAATAGCCATGCTATGTCTTCAAGGCATGTAATCAAGTGATAGTCCACTGACTTATCGTTCATATAGTTGCGTATTCTTTTTAATTTTTCAAAAGATGACTCCCCTGTAACACTTTGCGGAAGCTTATAGATTTCGGAAGGAATAATTTTAGGACGATTATTCCATATTTCGTCAACCAGATCAATATTCCATACGATGTTATGTTTTTTTTCAAAGTCAAAGCCTGTACTGCAATCTATAACTTTTCCATCGAATCCAAGGACGCTGTCTTCATTCATTACCTGATCAAGATGTTCTTCTAAAGTAGGAACACCAGGTTCATTCATTTTCATTAGTTTTATTCCTGATTCTTTTAGTTGCATTTCTGCCTGTATAAAGTATCTTCCATCAGTCCAGAGCCATGCTTCATCCAAACCGACCAGGAGAGTTCCGGCTGAGCCTGTAAAACCCGAAAGAAAACTTCGACATTGAAAGTATTCATGGACATATTCAGAACCATGATAGTCTGTAGTTGGAACAAGGTAGAAGTCAATCTTTTTTTCCTTCATTTTTTCCCTTAGTTTTATTATTTCATATCTCATAAAAAACTCCCTTTACTAAATTTAATTTCCAATAAATTATATTACAAAAAGATTCTTTGTCAATAACGGCAAAATCGTTACATAATTAAATAATATTTAATATTGATATTTGATATTCATAATTAGAGTTCAAAGAAAATTGACATATATTTGGCATAATAATATAATCTGATTGAGCAATATATATAAGGAGATAAACCAATGAATGAAATAATAAATCGATACAAGGATTGTTTAGACAAAGGAAAAACGGAAAGAGAGTGTATTAGACTTGCCATTTCCATGGCTGAAAAGTCAGGCTACAGAAGCTTACACGAATTAATCAGCAGCAACACCCAGTTGAAGGCAGGGGATAAAGTCTATGCAACTTACAACGAAAAAACAATGGTTATGTTTAACATAGGTAAGGATGACCTTGAAAATGGTATGAATATTCTAGGTGCACATGTTGATTCGCCAAGAATTGATGTTAAGCAGAATCCATTATATGAAGAGGAGGGAATGGCCTTCCTGGATACACATTATTATGGCGGAATCAAAAAGTACCAGTGGGTAACAATTCCACTTGCACTTCATGGAGTAATTGTAAAAAAAGATGGCACAAGGGTCAATGTAGTTATTGGAGAAAAGGAAGATGATCCTGTATTTGCAATTTCTGATTTATTGATTCATCTTTCTGGTGAACAGCTTGAAAAAAAAGCAAGAACTGTTATTGAAGGAGAAAAGTTGGATTTATTAATTGGAAATGAGCCACTTGAAGGAGAAGAGAAGGAAGCTGTTAAAAAGAACATGCTTAAAATATTTAAGGAAAAATATGATGTTGAAGAAGCGGATTTTCTGTCAGCAGAACTAGAAATTGTACCGGCTGGAAAAGCACGTGACATGGGGCTTGATAGAAGCATGGTAATGGCATATGGTCAAGATGACAGAATATGTGCATTTACATCGTTGTTTGCGATGCTTGATATAGAAGAACCAGACCGTACTGCATGCTGTATATTGGTTGATAAGGAAGAAATTGGAAGTAATGGCGCAAGTGGAATGGAATCACGTTTCTTTGAAAATATGGTTGCTGAACTTCTGCTTTTAACAGGGCACAACCACTCAATATCGGTTCGTAGAGCATTATGCAACTCAAAGATGCTTTCATCTGATGTGAATGCGGCTTATGATCCTCTTTTCCCAGAAGTTTTTGAAAAGAAGAACAGTGCTTTCTTATCAAAAGGATTGGTATTCAGTAAATTTACAGGTTCGGGAGGCAAATCACGTTCTAATGACTCAAATGCAGAATACATTGCACAGCTGAGAAATATAATGGATGCAAATAATGTTAAATATCAATTTGCTGAATTAGGACGCGTTGATGCAGGTGGTGGTGGAACAATAGCATATATAACAGCCCAATATGGAATGGAAGTTATAGATAGTGGACTTGCAATTCTGTGTATGCATGCACCAATGGAAATTTCCAGCAAGTCTGATATCTGTGAAGCTGTAAAAGGGTATAAAGCATTTTTAACTGACATGAAATAAAGAATGATTCTAAAGACTAAAGTAAACAAATATAAAAGGGTGACTAAAACAATCACCCTTTTTTTCTATTAAAATCGATGTATAATGATTATCTGGAAGAAATAATATCCTTAAATACTTCTTTAGAGATGTTTCCGCCGGTAATAATCATTGCTGTTTTTTTACCTTCAAAGAGATGACGATATTTTTTGAATGCAGCATAAGGTGCGGCGCTGTCAGGCTCTGCTATTACTTTTTCATTCTGAGCCAATTCGTATACAGCATCTCTTACTTCATCATCGGAAACCAAAAGTATTCCATCAATACATTCTGCAGCGTTATCAAAAGTATTTTTAGCACAGCCGCCTACTAAACTCTGCATTATTGCATCATCAGGAGAATCAAAGAATTTTGTCCAAACGCCTGTTTCAAGGTTTGTGGTAAGGGCAGGAGAATTTTCCGGTTCAACACAATATACTTTTACATCAGGTTTTGCTTGTCTTAAATATGAACCATTAGCGATTGTGTTACCGCCGCTTCCTTTTGGAATAATAATCGCATCTAATTCAGGAAGCTGCTGAAGTATTTCAAGTGCTATTGTACCGGCGCCGTATAAACCTTCAACATCTTCTCTGGCATCAATTTTTACTATGCCTTTTTCTTCAAATATAGATTCGCCTGTTCCGTTTGCTTCATCGAAAGAGTGACCGAATTTGTGAATATCGGCTCCGAACTTTTCCATCTTTTCAAGCTTTGGCTTTGGTGTGTTTTCAGGAACAACAATGTAAGGTCTGTCAAGCTTTAACAGCTGTGATGCATAGGAAACAGATACTCCTTGATTACCTGAAGAAATAGTGCCATATCCATTTTTTAGCTGTTCATCGGTTAGAAGGGTTAGTTTGCCCAACACTCCACGAAGTTTAAAGTTCTTTACAATGGGCTGCTCACATTCAAGTTTCATATATACTTCTGTGTCACCTTCACTTAAATATAAGCTTTTTTCAAGTCT
>CALZMV010000028.1 GCA_945788655.1 uncultured Clostridia bacterium
AGCATCGTCGATGGTTTTCTTCCAACGCTGACAAAAAGGCCGTCTATCTCAATTTCCTCTGAGCTTCCTTCCTTTTCAATTCTTACTCCCTTTAATCTACCGTCTTCACCCTTTAAAAGCTCTGTCACAACCGAATTCCAGCGGAATTCAACATTTTCAGTCTGCTCAAGCTGACTGTGATATATTTTTTCGGCTCTTAAGGTGTCTCTTCTGTGAATTACGATAACCTTCTTGGCGACCTTTGATAATATCAGAATGTCTGCAACAGCTGTGTTGCCGCCACCTACAACTGCCACAGTTTTTCCTTTATAGAACATTCCGTCGCACGCGGCGCAGTAATTGACACCTTTACCTATGAGTTCTTTTTCGCCTTCAATTCCAAGGTTTCTCGGCTCTGCACCTGTTGCAAGTATCATAACCCTGCTTCTAAATTCCCCTTCACTTGTCACGGCAACCTTAATATCACCCTTAAGTTCAAGGGAATAAACTTCTGCATATTCTGTCACTGCCCCGAATCTTTCTGCACCTGCCTGCATCTTCTCACCAAGTGAAAAACCATCTATGCCTTCTTCAAAGCCCGGATAGTTATCCACCTGAGCCGTAAGGGCAATCTGACCGCCGGCTGAAAGTTTTTCAAGGACAATGGTCTTAAGCCCTGCTCTGGTGCAGTACAAAGCCGCCGAATAGCCCGCAGGACCACCACCGATTATCATCACATCGTATATTTTATCCATTCTACAGCCCCGTTCTTAAAGTCTCTAAAGTCCCATATTTTTGTCGATGAATTCATTGAGTTTTGCCTTTGAATCAGGTGCTACAATGGAGTCTACAACCTGTCCGTCTTTAAGGAACATGAATGTAGGAATAACATCGATATTGTGAGCATCGGATATTTCAATTTCTTCGTCAATATTCACCTGTCCGATAATGATTTTATCGCCGTATTCCTCGGAAATCTTGTTGTAAGCAGGTCCTATTCTGCGGCAATACACGCACCACGGTGCTGAAAACTCAATTACTCCTGTTTTTTTCTCTTCAACGAAATTCTTGTTGTAAAATTCTTTATTAATATTTACTACTGCCATATTAATCTTTCCTTTCTTTTATTATGTGTATTATATAGATGATTCATCAGCATCTTCCTTAATAATCTGGCCTTCTCCCTCCACGAATGTGACTGAAAGTACGGCCTGAGGGATATTAACATATATCTTTGCATGCTTATCCTTGGTCAGGGCTGCTTCCTCTATGACTTTCACCAGCTGATCTAGTATATCCTTTGTAAGATAACCGTTTCTCCAGTGAAAGGTAAGCTGCCTGCCCTTTCTGACTGCCTGAAGTGTTCTTTTGGAAATATCCTCAATCTTAGTGAATGACATCTTGTTTTTCTTATAGAAAAAGCTGTCATTGTCTTCACAGGATGGAACCTCCCGGATTACAGGCTCGTGATCTCTAAAAATCTGCTTATCGCTGAGCATGAAATAATCATACCTTATGTCCCCTCCCTTTCCAAGGGAATTATCAAAAGTAGCATCCATATGATAGTATTTACCATCAATCCTGACGATATTCCATGCATGTCTGTACTTAATGCCTTTATCAGGATTTGCCTCCGAAACAGCAATGGTACACCATATTCCAAGCCTGTCACAAAGAACTTTAACGGTCTTTGAAATACCTTCACATACTCCAACGCCCTGGCCTAAAGGTCCTATAATTTCGTGGGAATACTGTTTCTTAAGCTTATCATATTTCACACTATTACATATAAAATCGTGGACATACTTCAATTTTTCTTCATCTTTGAGCCCCATGGCCGGTCTTGCAATCTTTTCTATTCTTGAATTCATGGCCTGCTGGTGCGCCTTCAGCTTCTTTTTATCAAAGAGAAACTCCGCAGCAATCTCCACCTGTGTCGAATCCTCGAAAAACCTGTATTTAATACCTGATGAATAAAAAATATCAGGATTGTCGAGTCTCATAAGAAAATGAATATCAAATATCTTATTGCCTTCAAGCCTTGGGACATAAAACTTTTGTTTTACGTTCCTGATACCCTCTTCAAGGGAGAAGTAAACCGCCTGTTCTTCTTTGTCCATCTTTGAATAATAGTATCCTGTCAGTGCCTTCACCTCACTTGCTTCCTTTTTCAGTACTATTATAACACATAAATTCACTACTTCTTGTCGTTTTTGGTCGATAAAAAACTCTTTTTATTGTTTTTTGTTAAAAATTTAGGTTATAATATAAGCGCAAATAATCAAAGGAGAAATTTAATGAATATTTTAGTAATCGGAGCAGTTTTTTTAGATGTGAAAGGCTTCCCTGAAGACCTTTATATTCCGGATGGCAGAAACGTCGGCAGAATCGAATACATACATGGCGGTGTTGCAAGAAATGTTGCAGAGGATATTGCTAACGTAGAACTAAAGCCAACATTTTTGAGTCTTGTGGATGACTCTCCAATGGGACATGATATTATAGACAAACTCAATAATCACAAGGTAAATACAGAATATATGCTTACTGTACCCGACGGAATGGGCACATGGTTAGCCGTGTTTGACAATAACGGTGACGTTGCAGGCTCAATATCAAAAAGGCCCGATCTGATGCCTATTGTTGAGCTTCTTGAAGAAAGAGGCGATGAAATCTTCTCAAAAACAGACACAGTTGTCTTAGAATCAGATATAGATCTTCCTCTAGTAAAAAAGGTTCTGGAACTGTGCAAAAAACATGATGTAAGACTTGTAGGCCTTGTTTCAAACATGGGTATAGCTGCCAAGAGAAGAGATCTGCTTCAGCAGTTCGACTGTTTTATCTGCAATCAGCAGGAGGCCGGAATTCTTTTTGCCGGTGACTACAGCCAGATGGATTCTGAAGAGCTTAAAAAAATCCTGCCACTGAAGATTAAGGCAGCAAACATTCCTGCAATGATAGTTACTCTAGGAGACAAAGGTGCCGTATATGCCGACCTGAAGGGTAACTGCGGTTCATGTCCTGCCAAAAAAGTTCAGGTTAAGGACACTACAGGTGCCGGGGATGCGTTCTGTGCCGGTGTTGCCATCGGACTTACATTCTCCAAAACATGGGAAGAAACCATTGAAATCGGTTCAACTCTCGCCGCATCTGTTATTACTTCATCAGAAAATGTCTGTCCAAGATTCCTTCCGGAGGAATTCGGCATTTCCGCATAAAAAAACCTCCCGTAAAGTACGAAATGAACTTCTTTGCGGGAGATTCTTTTTTTATTCTTTTTTATTTTTTATGAATTCCTATTTCTTGTCGGTAACCGGCTGCAGAACTTCTCTCTGACGAGATATTTCCTCCCATCTTGGAATTTTATCGTAAATTTGTGCAAAGTCCTTCATTGCAGCAGGAATATCGATATTCTGAGGACACACCTTGGCACACTTGCCGCAGGCTATACAAGCTGCCGGCTTCTTATCGTCAGGAAGGGCCTCCACAACCATTACAGTATTGAATGAAGGAATTATTTTGGCATCGTTATATACCGATAAAAGCATAGGAATATCAAGTTCTCTAGGACAGTCGCCGCAGCAGTATCTGCACGCAGTACATGGAACAGAATCCTTCATGCCCTCGGCAACGTCCGTAAGAAGTTTTTTCTCATCTTCAGAAAGTTTTCGCTCTTCTCTGAAGGTCTCAAGGTTCTCCTTCATCTGCTGAATATTGGAAACACCGTTTAATACCACTTTAACATTGTCCATATGGTGGAAGAATCTCAATGCCAAAGACGCGGGAGTATCCTCAGGACTTGCAGCCTTCATCTGTTCAGCCGCCTCATCTGTAACATTGGCAAGCTTTCCCCCTCTGAGAGGTTCCATAACCCATACGGGGATTCCGCGCTTTGAAAGGATTTCGCATTTTTCTCTTGCCTTCTGAAGAGACCAGTCCAGATAGTTCAATTGTATCTGACAGAACTCAATGGCATCGCCAAAAGCATCCAGAATGGCTTCGAGATTTTCGGCCTGAGCATGAGTGCTGAGTCCAAGGTGCTTAATCCTGCCAAGTCTTTTTTGCTCTTTGAAGTATTCAATAATATCCCACTGAGGATCCGTATAGACGCTGATGGACTTTTCGTAAACATTATGGTACAGGTAAAAATCGAAATATTCCACCCGGCACTTCTCAAGCTGCTTTTCAAATATATATGCAGGATCATATGTAGAGCTTATCTGATGCCCCGGGTACTTGTCTGCCAGATAAAAGCTGCTTCTATCATATTTAGAAAGTGCCTCACCTATAACCAGCTCTGATTGTCCGGTGTGATATGGCCATGCCGTATCGAAGTAGTTTACTCCGTTTTCTATTGCCATATCTACCATTTCCTGAACCTGAACCTTATCAACGGTTCCGTCTTCAAGTAGCGGCAGGCGCATAGCGCCAAAGCCCATAAGTGAAATCTTTTTGTCTTTAAAATCTCTGTAAATCATATCTTTTCTTTATCTCCTCGACTGGCTTCAGATAATTACTTATGTAGTGAAACTAAGGATTCCACACTTTTCAACAAGCAAAATTTGTCCATTTTTCAACGATTTGCCTTTTTATCCACATAGCATGGCGAAATCGTATACGATTTTATGAACATAACCCTGTGGATAACATTAAATTCTTGTAACCCAGTGTTTTCAATAGTTTAGCCCTTACTATCGATTTGTCAACAGAAAGTTATCCACATATCTTATAGGTGTTTTTCAAAGATAATCGTGTTTATTGTGTTTTCTGTCTTAATTGCCTGAGCTTACCGGCATATAAGGTATAAGTGCTTTTGCAACAGCATATACAGGCATTGTCTGAAGAACAATTCTTCCCGGTCCTGTAACCACTGTGTTAAAGAGTCCTTCGCCTCCAAGTAACATATTCTTTGCACCCTTAATGGTCTGGATATCTATTGAACAGGTTGCATCCATCATTGCAAGATATCCTGTATCTATAATCATTGATTGCCCTGCTGCCAGTTCATACTCAACGGCTTCTCCATCTATTTCAATGAAAGCTGTTCCTGAGCCGGATAGTCTCTGCATGATGAATCCTTCACCTCCGAAGAGACCAGCTCCTAATTTCTTCTGGAAGAATACGGATAGATCAACATCCTTTTCGCTGGCAAGGAATGCTTTTTTCTGGACTATGATGTCCTGACCCGGCTTTATTTCTACTGCTCTTATTGAGCCTGGGAATGAAGAAGCAAAGGCAATCTTTCCCGGCTGTCCTTTTGCAGTATATTCATTCTTGAACAGAGACTCGCCTGAAAACATTCTTCCGAAGACCTTGCCTACTCCGCCGCCCTTTGTGTCCATAACAACGTTTGAATCCATCCAGCTCATTGCTCCGCCTTCTGTTACGATTGTTTCCCCTGCTTCTAATTCGCAGATTACTACCGGCAATGTATTGCCTTTTATTTCATATTTCATTACCCTAGCCTCCTTCAAATTTGCTATTTTTATTATTATAACATTTATTGAATTGCTTTTCTACACCAACTATAAGGGAGGTATTGATGCTCCGCTGGTTAAAGTTTAGGGGAACAAAAATATTTAATCAATTATAACTTTCTAAGACTAATACATATAATCTGCTATCATAACGATAGGAGTAAAGATGAGTAATAATGTTGTAAATTCAACTGCACTTCTTTTAAAAGCTTTCATGTTATACCGCCTTTCTACCAATAGAATTAATTTGGAGTTCTTTGTGTATACCTATTATGCTATATATTGAGTACGAAAAAACGGACATAAAAAGCAGGCAAGAAGTTAACCTTCTGCCTGCTTTTTTATAATGTGTGGAACTATCTGAACTTATTTATATTTCCATATCCAACAGATATGAGCTTAAGCCTTTACCGTGCATATCTACAGATAATGATCTTGTAACACCACCGCCTAAAGCAGCGTACATTACAAAATTCAGAGCATGGATATTAGGTAATTCATATCTTACCACTTCCCCTTTAACAATTCCGTTAAAGTGTTCTTTTACTTTTTCCGCAGTAACTTTTTCCTTTAGAAGTTCGAAGTCCTTCGGATCATATGCAATTAGAGATACGTTGGAAATATTTCCTTTATCGCCTGTACGAGAATGTGCAATTTCCCAAAGTTTCATATCATTACTTCCTTTCTGTTATACTTCATAAGTGATTACTTCCGGTTTAACATCGTAGCGGCTTACTAAAATAGAAGCTACTGAAACGATTTCGCGTGTGCGCTTTACAGCACCGCATCCGCCTGCCGGACCATTTGTATACAAAGCTTCAACTTCGTTAGCAACAAGATCTGCAACTGCTTTAGTCTTAGCTCTTCCTGCTACGCGAACTCTTACTTCGCTAGGTTCATTGTAGTTGTATTCCGGATTCCAATATAAGCTGTTGCATCCGATAAGGTCAAACTTCATTTCATCAAACTGTCCGGGTGCAACAAGTTCTAATCTTTCTTTAACGATTTCTAAAGCAAGCTTAGCTCTTTCAAGGCATCCAGGACCGCCGTAGGAGATTTCACCGTCACCTATGTAACAATCCTTGTAACCGATGGAGCACTTGAAAGTTTCTGTCTTAGGATTTCCTGTTGCGCCTTCTGCCTTAACTCTGTCTTTTCCATCCTGAGTAAATCTGATTTCCTTAAAGTTAGCTACTACATCAGGTGTTATATATTTTGAAGGGTCATGAATTTCATAGCAAATCTGTTCAGCACATGTATCAACAGTAACAAGACCGCCTGAACCGTCTACCTTTGTGATTACAACTGAACCGTCTTCGGAAACCTCAGCAATAGGGAATCCGATATGTCCAACACCCGGCACATCCTTCTTGCCCGGTTCAGCATAATATCCACCTGTTACCTGACCGCCGCATTCAAGAAGATGTCCAACCATTGTTCCCTTTCCAAGCTTGTCCCAGTCTTCAAGATCCCAGCCAAATTCATGAATCAGTGGAGCCATAAAGATTGCAGGGTCTGATACACGACCTGTAATTACCACATCAGCACCTTCCTTTAAAGCCTTCAGGATTCCTTCAACCCCAAGGTAAGCATTAGCTGAAACGATTTCTCCAGGTAGTTCTTTTAATGGTCTTCCTGTTTCCCATACTTCTGTATCCATGTATTTATCAATTACAGGGAGCAGGTCATCACCTGTAACGCAGGCAATTTTCATACCCTTTAATCCATGCTTTCTTGCAATTTCAACACACTTTGCTGCGGCAGCCTGTGGATTTGCAGAACCCATATTTGTAATCATCTTAACTTTATGTTCATAGCATAGAGGAAGAGCCTTTTCCATTCTATGCTCTAACAGTCCGTTGTAGCCCTTTGAAGGGTCTTTTAGCTTAGCCTGCTGGCCTATTGCAATTGTACGTTCAGCAAGGCATTCGTAACTGATATAGTCTAAGTTTCCTTTTTCAATAAGTTCTAATGATGGTTCAAGACGGTCGCCTGCATATCCTGCGCCGCTTCCGATACGAATAGTTCTCATTTCTTTACGTCCTTTCTATTATAGTTCAATGCCGCCTGCAATAACACATACAACTAACATCACGATTGTGACTAAGAAAGCAAGTGGAATTGTCTTCTTCTGATGTTCACCAAGGTCAACTCCTGCAAGTCCGATAAGAAGGAATGTTGAAGCTGTAAGAGGTGAAACAGGGAAACCTGTTGTCATCTGTCCTAATATAGCTGCACGTCCAACGCTTAATGCACTTACGCCAAGACCTTCTGCTGTCTGTGCCAATACAGGTAATACGCCATAGTAGAATGAGTCTGGGTCGAACAGTAATGAAGCAGGCATTGAGATTACACCCATGATTACTGGGAACAGCTTTCCTAATGAAGCCGGAATAACTGCAACAAGAGTTTCTGCCATTGCTGTGATCATTCCTGTTCCCTTCATGATACCTGTGAAGCAACCTGCTGCGAAAAGTACTGAACACATCATGATACATGCCTTAGCATGAGCGTCAACTCTTTCCTTTGACTGCTTTACACTTGGATAGTTGATTACTGTAGCAAGAACGTAGAATACCATAAATACTACAGCAGGAGCGAAGCCTGACTTAAGCAGACAAACAATGGCCAATATGATTAAAATAACGTTTACTGCAAATAGATTTGGTCTTAATAAAGCCTTTTCTTCTTCGGAAAGTTCTGGTTCAACATATTTTGCACCGCCTTCAAGCTGAATGTTTCCGATGCGGCTCTTTTCTGTCTTTCCTAAAAGAACTGCAATTACAAGCACACAGATCATACCTGCAACTACACCCGGTAAAACCGGCATGAAGAATTCTGTAGGGTTGTCCTGACCAAGAGCTGTTGCTGCACGGATTGTAGGACCACCCCAAGGAAGGATGTTCATTGTACCTGCGGAAAGAGCTACTATTGTAGCAAGTGTTGTTCTGCGCATTCCTATTGCATCATAAAGAGGAAGTAAAGCAGGAACACAGATTAAGAATGTTACTGCGCCGGATCCATCCAAGTGAACGATAGCTGCAAGAATTGCTGTACCAACGGCAATCTTTACCGGATCGGTTCCTACAAGGTTTAAGATTTTCTTGATGATAGGTCTGAATGTACCTGCATCAGTTAACACTCCAAAGAATAAAATTGAGAAGATGAACATTACGCCTGTAGCTGCAACAGAACCAATGCCACTTGGACCGGTAATATATCCACCAAGGTTCTGAATGTTCTGCATTACGTTTACTACGGCCTCAGCACCTTCTTCAGTAGTTTCAGTTAATCTGAAGAAAGATGAAATTACGCCTGCTACAACCGGTACTGCAACAAGTGCAACAAGGGGAGTAGCTTTTTTTGTCATGATGAGCACTAACATGACAATTACAGTTAAAAATCCTAAAATTGCTAACATTTTTTCCTCCATACTTTTGATTTTTTTGTTTTGTTTTTATGCTCTGTTATTGAGCAATTATCGTGCCAAAGGATTAACAATGTTTCAGTACTTGTTCAAACCGTTGAAATTCCAATGTTTATCAATAATGCTGTTATTATTAATCAAAAAACAGCAGCATCTAATTGTTCTAAATTTTTAGAATAATTAGATGCTAATCATTAAATATTTACTTCGTTTTCCACTCAAAAGCATTGAAAAGTGTTAAAAAATAAACGAGTTCTAAATTTTTAGAACCCGTTTCCAGATTTTTAGAATTCTTTTATATTAAGCTTGTTGTACAAAGTGGCAAGGGATATCTTCAATTTTCCTGCCACCTCTTTTTTCCCTTCAAGGGTATCTCCACATATCTTCATTTCTTTCTCGATTTCTTCTTTTTCGAATCGTTTTACCCTCTGAGCTAGGCTTTGATTTTCAACGAAAGTCTTGCCGTCATTCTTAATAATATTGCTTGGCAAAGATGCTTTAACAATTGTATTCCCCTCACACATATATGATGAGAATTCCAGCACATTCTTCAGTTCTCTTACATTTCCGGGCCAATCATGCTGTTCGAGACATTTCATTGCCTCCTCTGAAACGTATATTTCTCTTCTGTACTTTTTCTTCATATCTTCAATTATGGAATACACAATGGCAGAGATATCTCCTCTGCGCTCCCTTAAAGGCAGGATTTTAATGGTGGATGTATTCAGTCTGTAATATAAATCCTTTCGGAATTTGCCCTGCTCAATATATTCCTCGAGATTAGCATTGCATGCGCATATTATTCTTACATCTATTTCTCGTTCTTTCAGCGAACCAACAGGTCTGATTTTTCTTTCCTGCAGTGCACGAAGAAGCTTTGCCTGAAGGCCTATGTCCATTTCAGATATCTCGTCGAGAAAGAGCGTTCCTCCTTTTGCAGCCTCCATCAGACCTATTTTGCCACCCTTTTTTGCGCCGGTGAATGCCCCCTCTTCATAACCAAAAAGTTCGCTTTCCAGCATATTGGCATTAAAATTTGCACAGTTTACTGCCAGAAACACCTTCTCTCTTCTTTTGCTGTGATTATGTATTGACTGAGCATACATTTCTTTTCCCGTTCCGCTTTCAGCCTGCAGAAGTACAGTCATATCTGTATCTGCTATCTTCATGGCCAATTCCTTTGTCATAATGGAATTAGGATCTGAACAGATAATTTTGTCAAAGGTATAAAAGGCAGCTTTATTGTGAGCCTGCTGCATTAGCTGAGTCCTCAGCTTTGCTTCATACTTTTCAAGCTCATTCCTTGCCTTTTCTGCTTCACTCATAAATGTTATGATAGATATACCTCCAACAACATGTCCATTTTCCTTTAAGGGATACATGTTTACAAAGTATGCCTCTTCAAGGCCTTCGAGCCTCTGGGCATGAAGAACAGCCTTGCCGCTTTCCACTACCGTCGGAAGCTGAGCATGAGGTCTGAAGTCTCTTAATTTTCTTCCTGTGATTTCTTCCTCTTTCATCTTCAGAAAGCTTCTGTAAGCCTCATTGGCAAAGACAACAATACCCTTATCATCAATAATTAACACGCCTTCTGCAAGGACATTAAAAATATTTTTCTGGCTATCGCTTATTTTGAGCATAACAATTCCTTATCTGATAAAATTTACAATGTTTTTATTTCGATTTCCCCTATGCCCCCGCTTATTTCAATCATATTGTTTCCTGTACCGGTTATTGAATCGTCGGAAAGCTTTCTGCCGTTAAGCATAACTGTACCAATCCCCTTATCCACATCAAAGGTATATTCCTCTTCGGTGCCTGTCAGGCTTAAATTTACTTCGCCTACACCTGTGTCAATTTTGTTGTTTCCTGATAGTTCGGCTTTAATATTGCTTTCACCTACGCCGACGTCTAAATCCAAATTGTTGATTTTGCTTGAGGTTATAGTAAGTTCTCCTACACCACCGTTTATCTTAGCATATTCAGTTGCAGTAAGTCCATCAATTTCAGTCTCGCCAACTCCTAAATTGATTTCAACGTATTTCAGTTCACTCTTGTCCTTCGGAATATATATTACAAGCTGACTGTGCTTATCTGAGCTGAATGTCCAGTTTGATTTGCCCTTCTCTTCAATGGAAATATTGCCGTTTTCATTGACATATTCTATTTTTTTGTTATTAGTCAAAACCTTAAATCTGTCACCGGTCTCAATCTTAAGTTCAGATGTGTTAAGATCGATATTTAGAGAAGAAATATCCTCTGCTCCGTCTGATATAAGCGTTAGATCCTCATAGATTATATCATCATTTGCATTTATCGCACCAACTGCATTCAATACTACCCAGCCTGCACGGAATATTGCTGCAAAAATTGTTATCGACAGGAACACTGCAAATGCAATGGCGCAATACTTTATTATTTTCTGCATCTGTGTCATTTTATTTCTACACCTCCAAACATACATGTTGCATTGATGTAGATAACATGTGCGTCGTTATCAGCCATGTTCTTTTTATTATTAGATACCCCTCCGAAAATGGAATTTGATTTGATTTTTACTTTACATCCTTTAGGTGCAAAAATATCGATTCCGCCAAATATACTGGTTGCATTGATTACAACATCATCTTCAATAATTGCATCTCTAATGTCAAGATTTAAACTGCCGAAAACTGCATTTAAATTTGCCCCCTTAAAGTTTTCTCCGTCAAAGTTAATATCCTGACCTGAAAAGGTTGCCGCATAGTCATTGTCCGAATCCATGTTTTTGTTTAGGCTTGTGATTTTTTCACTCACCTCTTTATTAAAAACATCCTTGAAGATCATTGAAATACCGATTCCGACTATAATTACAGGCAGTAACAGCTTCCAAATAATTGTGAAATCAAACAATCCTCTGCATGCAAGGAACAGCAAAATACCTACAACCAGTGAAATAACATTGCCTGTCTTTGGTCCTTCATTTGTTATTCCTATGATGCTTGGAATGATTATAAACAATGTCCACCATCCATCAAAGAAAATATGTATGCGGAACAAATTAAATATGTTTCCTGCAAGAGCTAGACCTATTACTATTAAAATTATACCCCATATAATATTACGTCTGTCTTTCATTATATAAGTCCCCTTTCATTATTAATCTGTTTTTGTTAGCATTATCCAGTACTTGTTTATCTATATTACCCCTGTTGATTTCAAAGAGCAGCATGGAAATATACTGCTCACCGAGAAGCTTATCTATTTCTTCATCGGTGAAACTGCATGTATCATTTGCCACAAGATTGGCAATGCCGTTTACATACAGCCACATCTTCAGGTGGAAAGCCTTGGCATCTTCTTCAGATAAGCCGGTCTGACTGCTGATGGTTTCATATATTGCCTTAGATGGCCCGGTTATATCCAAAAAGGCATAGGCCTTTTCGTGCATTTCACTGCTAAAAAGTATTTTGAAAAAAACAGGCTCATCCTTTGCGAATTGAATATAGTTTCTGCCTATATCCTTATAGGCCGGCTTGTCATAATTGCTCCTCAGCATTGCCTCATCGAATAAAATCGAAATCCCCTTTAATGCATCTGCTTTCATTTCATTAATATTGGAGTAAATATAGTAAATGGGCTGGGTGGAGCAGCCAAGCTCCTTTGCAACTCTTCTGGCATTGATGCTTTGAATGCCTTCTGCCCTTATGATCTCCATACATGCCTTAACTATATCCTCTTTATTAATTTTCTTTATCGCTGGCATATAATCACTCCTAAAAAATAACACTTGTTATATATAACATCTGGTGTCATTATATAACAAGCGTTATATTTTGTAAATACCT
>CALZMV010000029.1 GCA_945788655.1 uncultured Clostridia bacterium
CATTTATTTTAAAGTATTAAAAAAGTGTTAAGATAATTCTTAACACTTTTTTAACCGTTATAATTTTCCAATTCATCCTAATAACAGACCCATAAACACGCTGTACAGCGGGTTTATTACTATGTCTGTAATATTTAATACAATAAGGAGCATTAAAATGAGCATTCCGTTGTTGTATAATTTATAATACCAGTCATACTTACTAAGATTAAAAAGCTGAGTAACAACTCCAAAGCCATCAAGAGGTGGCACCGGCAAAAGATTAAAAATCATAAGTACGATGTTGATGCTAATAGTAAAATACAATACATATGCTATTGCATACCATAAGCCCGGAAAGTTGGTCAAAAATGTAAAATTAGGCATGTTCCTATATATCAGTGCAGCAATTACTGCTATTGCAAAGTTAGTCACTACCCCAGCGAGAGAAACCAAAAGTTCATCCCTTCTTTTATGCTTATAATACATAGGGTTAATTTCAACAGGTCTTCCCCAGCCAAAACCTGCAAAGAATAGGCAAATAAAACCTATAGGGTCAATGTGCTTCAGCGGATTTAATGATAATCTTCCCTGAAGTCTCGGAGTAGGATCTCCAAGCCATGCGGACATATAACCATGAGCTGCTTCGTGAAAAGTAAGACCTATTACAATACCCGGAAGCATCAAAAGCTGCATATAGAGCCAATCCCCAAGGCTCTGTCCTGATGCGAGCATCTTGTTCCCAAGCAATAAGAATATCATTATCAGTATTGCAGGGTTAATGTTCTTAAAAAATCTCTTCATCTAATACCTCTTCATTATTATTGTAAATATATTGGCTATTGTAGCACATTTCACAAAGAATGAAAATATATTAATAGAGAACAAAACATGAACATCATTGAAAGGGGTTTTTTATGAATATGACGCTTGTCTGTATCGATGTCTATACTGTAAACGAAGGTGATACTCTCTATGGAATTGCAGAAAAGTACGATCTTCCCGTCAGCCTGCTCATGAAGGTTAACTGTATCGAAGATCCATATAATCTTCAGATTGGAACAAGGCTTTGCATTCCGGGAACAGAAGACCAATTGCCACAAAAACCGGAAGAATGCTTTGACACACATACCGTGGTGGCCGGAGATACCTTGTACTTAATTGCAAAGATGCATAATATCAAGCTTGATTCACTGATGCGTGCAAATCCTACCATCGATCCATATAATTTACTTATCGGAACAGAGCTTTTGATTCCAAGATCCTAAAAAAGAGATGCCTAGCAAAAGTAATTGCCAGGCATCATTTTTTGTTAAATTTACATTTAATAATAAATTCCTGTATTCGGGTTAGTATATTCCTTTACCCTATCATTATATGCATCCATTGCTGCCTCTTCAAAAGCGAGCACAGGATTCTGAACCTCTATTATTTCACTCATGAACCATTTCGTGAAAACGGGGTTTAATACAAGGAGGGGGCCTGTAATATATGTGCCGAAGAAATTGTTTTTTCTTATTCCTTCTTCCATGCACTCCTTATTCATTCCATCGCCGCGCTCTGTAATAAACAATGGATATAAATCTGTTTTGCCATATGCAAATCCGAAAAGACTCTTAAATCCCACAATCTTTATTGGCTCATTAAGATTTCCCTCATTGAAGTCTCCTACGTAAAGAGAGTTAAAGCGTTTTCTTGCCTTTCTTTTTGCTGAAAGATCAAAGATTCCAAGGCCATCACAAATCTTTTTATCCTCTTCTATAATTTCGTTAAAGAGGACTTCCATTGCATTACCTGTAAACAGGAAGTTGTATCCTTTGTCAATGCAATCGACAACTTTTTCTTTATATGGAAGCAGCTTGTCTATAATAAGCTGTTGTCCGCTCTCGGTAGTTGTCCCCATATATATCAGGTCAGGTTTTTCAGTTAAAAACAGTGGTTCATCCTTTAGTGACGTGTTTACTATCTGGCATTCAGGCAGGCATTCCTTTAGATATTTCACGTTGAACAAGTCGCCGTAAAGATTGCAGATTTCAGGGAATAATACTTCAATTTTCATTATTTTTCACCTCTTTCTGCGATTTCTTTTTCAATATTCTTTACTACATTATTTCCCAAAACGATGGAATCTGTGCCATAGAATACATAAATACTTTCACCCCTGCAAAGCTTTAGTGCCTTTGGAGCGTCAAGCTCCTTCTCAACGAAGGAAATCTTTTCGTCTTCGATGCCGGCAAGCTTTAACCTGAGGTAATAGTCCTTTGCTCTTGGACCGGTAACTATGATATTTTTGATATTCTCCCTGTTCAGGAACTCAAAGTCTGCGTCATACAGCCAGCATATGTTTTCAGACCAGTGCTTGGTATCTCCCAGGCAGTTCATCATGAGAATAAGTTCCTTATCCCCAGGTCTTCCTGAAACATAATCAAAGGCTCTCGATGCACCTAAAGCATTTTTATCCTTCGACATCTGTCTTACGATAGTATACCCGTTTATTTCCTTTTCGCTGAATCTGCTCTTAACAATTTCTATCTGTTGAAGAAGTTCTGCGATTTTTTCAAAAGAATAGCCTATCTCGCGGAAAAGAGCTATAACCGCTACAACGTTATAAATATTAAAGACGCTATCATTTAACAACCTGAACTGATACTGCCCTGTTTTGTCCTTAACCTTAATTGTCATCTTATCTGTATCAACATCAAAGCCTGCATAATCATATTCAGGAGATTTGAAGCCGCAATGTGGACATACGGCCTTTCCTATGTGATGATATCTCAAGTATTCATACTCCAGTATCCCATTACATTTTGGACAGATACGCATATCGTTAATGAGGTTTATGCACTCTGTAACATCAGTATCCATTTTTTCTATTCCAAAATACTTTCGACTGTTTTCAGGTGCAATATTTGATGCAATAAGGTCATCCCCGTTTAATAATAGTCTGGTTTGCGGAGGCATTTCTTCAGTGAGAATCTTGCCAATGTATTCCGGATGGCCATTACGCATAATTGAGTCTCTTGTTAAATTGTTAATAAGCAGAACTTTTGGCTTCATATAAGGGAACAAAAGCGGTGCCGATCTCTCATCTATTTCAATTAGTGCTGTATCATATTTGCATTTGCCGAAAATGTTCACTCCGTTGATGAAGCTTGTAGAAATCCCTGAATTAATGTTTGAACCCATGTTGTTATCAAGTACAAGTCTTCCGTCAGCTTTGAACATATCTATGGCCAGATTGCATACTGTAGTTTTGCCGTTGGTTCCTGTCACTCCAATTATGGTTTCAGGTTTTTGAACGTATTTAAGGAAATCGGGACAAATTTTAAGTGCCACAACTCCAGGAAAGTTCGTACCATTATGTCTTGTTATTTTTAAAGCTATAACAGACAGCTTTGCTGCCCATAATGCTATTAAATATCTTAGTTTGTTCATTGTAAAAATTACCCTACCGGATATTCCTTCCTTATTTTATTGCATCCATCATTACGCTATAGGTACCCAGATTTAGTTTCGGATACTGTGTAACGTCCTGACCCGGATAACTGTTTCCTTCAATCAACAGAGGACCATATTTATTGCTGATTGCAACATCCCAGCCTACATATCTAATCTGCGGAACTACTTTTGCAGCTTCAACCACTAAATTGACAACATCATCCCACATTGGAACTTCAAATCCGTTTATTATTGTTCCGATATCAGGATGTTTCTTAAAGGTGCTTCTGAATTTGTCATACCCATCGGTAACAATTTTTCCGGTATTAATATTTAAAATACCTGAAAGTCCACCGCTGTTAAAATTATCAACAACATTTCCGTTTCTACTCATTCTTACACAACCTGCAACTAAAGTTACGTTTTCACCATTTAAAATCGTAATAATTCTTATTGTATTAACAGAACTTGCTGATAAAGTATCCATTATTGGATGCTGCTTTACGACCTCCTCAATTAGATACGCCTTTTGGCTTATCAGAGAATTAAAGAGTGCCTCAGCATCATAATCATTAACAGAATAAATATCTATACCTCGCCCACAGCATTGATCAAGGGGTTTTGCGATTATTATTTCTTTATCCTTTATAAATGCCTTAAAATCTTCTAAACTGTTTTCATTTAAGTAAAGCCATTCTCTCTTTAAGTATTTATCGAATTTTTCGTTAAATTTTGCTTTATCTTCAAAATATGGTGCAAAGCTCTGCTCATTTAACATCTTAACAAGTTCATTATTTTTATTTATTGTTAAGATGTTCGCTCTGTCTTTTGGTCCAAGTTCAAACATTTCAAAGGTTTCATAATCAATATAGCCCGAACCATATTTTGCAGTACATGCAAGGCAATCAGCCAGATTTACCATCCAAGGTTTATGATTTATTTTGCTTATTCTCTTTGCAGAATCAATAAACCCCTTGTAGTTGGCATTCTTCATTCTTTTCAGTAAAAATTTTATATTAATCATTTTGTCACCTTCTAAATAGTTTTCTTAAGTTCTGCCAATCTATATTCATATGCTTCTAAAATTACTTTTTCAAAACATAAATCAGCAGATAGTCCCATTTTTGCCAATATTTCCTTCGCAAAGTGAGGATTTAAAATCAAGAAAGGTCCCAGCGAATAAGTTCCATAGAAATTGTTTACATGAATTCCCTCCCGCTTTGTTTCAGGATTCATACCAATTCCTTTTTCTATTTCGATAAAGTAATTATCAAAATCTCCAAAAGCAAAAGAAAACTGACTTCTGTGGCCAAGCATTGACATCCCGTTGTATTCACCTATAAACTGAGAATTATGTCTGTCTCTGTTCATATAACGTTCAGACCAGAAATCGAAAATTCCTAATGCCTCAATGGTTCTATCGCCATCTTTAATATATTTACCAAAAATCTCAACTGCATTGCCTGTAGCAAGGAAAACTACACCTTTTTCAATTAGTTCTTTTATTCTTGAAACATGAGGCTTTAATATTTCAATAATTGTTTCCTGCTTTCTCTCTGTTGTGCATCCAAGATAAATCATATCTACATCTTCAGTAATAAAAAGAGGCTGTGTTTTATGATTTGTGCTGATTATTTCGATGTTCTGAGGATTACTTCTTTTTAAGTACTCCACATTATAGCTTTCTCCATAAATGTTACAAAGTTCTGGGAAAAGTAATTCTATTTTTTTCATTATCGAGCTCCCTCCTTTGCTTTTTCAACGATTGCATCTCTCATGTTTCTTGCTTTAGTAACACAATCAATCTCAAATAAAACATAGACTTTTTCTATTCCTTCTGTATCTACATAGTTTGGTATCTCTGATTCGCTCTCGACACAAATTATCTTTTCTTCAGGAATCCCTGCTAACAACAGTCTTAACTTGTGGTTTAAAAACATGTGTCCACCAACTATTATTTTTTTAATATTTGGACTGTTTAAAAACTCATAGTCAGTTTCATAAAGCCAAGTAAGAGTCTCTGTTGGATGGTTTTTATCCTGAAGTTCATCCAACAGAAATACCACATTTTTGTCAGATGGTTCCTTCGCCATATATTCAAAAACTGTAGATGCCGCACTTATATTTTGGCTTTTTGCACCATATGTATAATATTTGATGCCATTGTATTCAACACACGTTTCTCTTATTTTTGTAACCTGCTGAGTTTCCAGAAACTTAGCTATTTCTTCTTTTGATTTGCTCAATTCTCTTAAAACTGCAATGCAAGACAACACATTAAAAGAGTTAAAAACTGCATCAGAAATCAGAGGATATTCGAAGTCTTCGCCATTTTCTTCTATGGTCATTTTTCTGCCTTCTAAATCAACGCTCTTTGCATAGTACTTGATTTCAGGAGTTTTGAAATCACAGTTCGGACAATAGAAATCTCCAAGATGTCTATATAATCTGTAATTATATCTAATCATCTCACCGCAGTTTGGGCATACGGCTATGTCTTTTACCACATTCTCGAAAGGATTAGCATTAATATCTGTCATTCCGTAGAAGACTCTCTTTGATTTTTTTGCAAGCTGTGAGCTTATCGGGTCATTGGCATTTAATATTGCAGTAGTCTTGTCACCAAGAATATCAAAGGTTCTATCAACTATGTCAAATATAAACTCCGGGTGTCCGTTTCTTCTAAGTGAGTCTTTACAAATATTTGTAACTAAGATGTAATTTGGCTCTATCTGTCCCATGGAGACATCAAGAGTTCTTTCATCTGCTTCCAGAACAGAAACGTCATAAGTGGATTTATTAAAAATATTAACACAACGCATTAGATTTAATGCAAAACCTGCATACAGATTTGCACCCCAGTCATTGAAAGAAACCTTATACCCTTCCTCAACCAGTTTATTGTTAATTAATGCAGATGTAGTTGATTTACCATTGGTACCTGTTATGGTAATTACAATAGGTGGTTTTTTAATGTACCTTAAAAAATCAGGGCAGAGTTTAAATGCCAGCAAGCCGGGTCTGTCATTTCTCTCCTGACCTCTCAGTTTATAAACCCACATTGCAAATTTTGAAATCCATAATGTTATATAAAATCGTAACATTTTAATCCTCCTATAATATATCTGAAAGCAATCTCGAAATTGCCTCTTTTAATCTGATAATCACACTTCTACTCTCATAATCCTTGAGTGTAAGTTCATGACAATACTGCATGTCCTCAATAAACACGTCTTCCATTTTTTGAGCAAATCTTTGATCATATATAAATGCGTTTGTTTCAAAGTTTAATCTGAAGCTTCTGTTGTCAAAGTTTGCAGAGCCAATGGTGCTCACTTCACCATCAACCACCATTGTCTTTGAATGAAGAAACCCATTATCATATATAAAAGCTCTCGCACCTGAACGAAGAAGTTCTCCTACATAAGCATATGTGGCCCAATATACAAAGATATGATCAGGCATGCACGGGATCATTATCCTTACGTCAACACCTGATTGAGAAGCCATCTTTAACGACTCAAGAATGCTTGGATCAGGAATAAAATATGGCGTCTGTAAATATACATTCTTTTTTGCAGAAGTAATCATTCGCATAAAAGCACGTTTAACTTCCTCCTTTGGAGCTTCCGGACCGCAGGATACAATCTGAACGCTCTTATTTCCTTCAGGATTCTGATTTTGCTCTACGGGAATTGATTCAATTTTTTCCTTCGTAGTGTATCTCCAGTCTAAAATAAATCTGGAATTAAGGTCATAAACAGCCTCTCCTTCAATTCTGATATGGGTGTCTCTCCAATAACCGAACTTCCTTTTTTGTCCCAAATACTCCTTAGCAACATTAAAACCGCCCGTATAAGCAATCTCGTTATCTATTACTACAATTTTTCGATGGTTTCTGTAGTTAAACCTTATTCCGAAAAAAATAAACTTTGGCTTAAAGAAATATCCGACTTTACCGCCTGCAGTAAGATAATCCTTAAGGAACCTTCTTCCTATATAACGGCTTCCAAGGGCATCTACGAGAAGTCTTACATCCACTCCTTCTCTTGCCTTCTTAGTAAGCTCATATATAAGCTGTTTTCCTGCGAAATCTCTTTTTATAATAAAATATTCTACATTAATACTTTTTTGAGCTTTCCTTATATCTTTCAGAAGCATATTCATCTTTTCATTACCATCAGTAATGAGCCTGATATCGTTATCTTCTGTGAGATATGCATCACCATAGACCTGATTCAGCGTAATCATGTGCTTCCACTTTTCGGCAACTGAACTGCGATAGTTAAAATTACCTTCTTTCATAGCACGTCTCTGCTTATTCATTGCATTGCTGGTGATGAATTCTTCTTTCTCTGTACGTTTGTTTATCTTGCTCCTTGCCAGATTCTGATTAAACACAAGATAAATAATAAATCCAACAATTGGCACAAATGTTATTACCATAATCCATGCCAAAGTTGCAGTAGGAGTTTTTCGCTCAATAAAGATGATGGATAATACCAATAGTGCATTGATTATATATACCAGAACAATCGCTGGGAATGATTGATTTAACAAATTAATTAAGTTTACCATCTCTAATCCTGTTACCCCTAGATAATTCTTTACATAACTCTGTATATTATATCACGATTTACGTTTGCCTGCCATAAAAATTCCCACAAAGGTAATGACGGAAAAAACAATGAAGCACATTTTTATACTGATTATAAGCTGGCTTTCGGGAGCTTTTGCAAAGGGCAAATCTCCAATATAATGGCCCAGTATAAGAGAAATAATCCCCATGCTGAGGCCATGGCCTGCAGACCTCATGGTTGAAAGAACAGAATTCGCAAGTCCGTATTGGTCTTCTTCTGCGTTTTTCATTACTGATGCTGTATTTGGCGTAGAGAAAAAAGCACAACCGATTCCCGACAGCGACAATATGATAATAATTATTGCAAAGCTTTTATTTTCAAGGGTAAAGGCTAATGCCAAAAGGCTTGATAAACATATAGCCATACCCAAAACCGACAGCCTGTCTGGAGAATATTTGTCTGATAATCTTCCGGCAACTGGTGATAAAAGCGTTATTAACACAGGTGAGGCCACCAAAATAAGACCTGCGCCTTTTGAGCTGTAGTCCATGACCACCTGCAGATAAATTGAAACGAGATAGCTTATGGCATAAATAGAGCCGTAGTTAATAAGTGCAGCTATATTTGAGCATAAATAAGCAGTATTTTTAAACAATTTAAAGTTAATTTTCTTATTATGAAAACTTTTGACACCTGTTGAACTTTTATTATCTGCCTTAAATAAATTCTTGCCAAAGGTAGAAACAGCAAGAATAAATGCAGCCAAAGAAACAGCTGCCGCAATATAAAAAACAGATTTCCACCCTAAATAGTAATTACAAAAGCCTCCCAAAACAGGACCAAGGGATAGGCCCAGATAGTTTGAACTTGTCTGATAACCAATAATTTTTCCTCTTTCTTTTTCCTCACAAGAATCTATCAATACTGCTATAATAGTGCTGAAAATCATTGCCGCACCGACTCCCTGCCCAAATCTTATAAAAAGAAGTATGACATAGCTTCCTGCCAGCAGAATACAGATGGATGAAGCAAAAAAAACAAAGATTCCTATGGAAAGAATCTTTTTTCTGTCACTTCTGTCAGCTAGTAAGCCGAAAGGAATTGCCAGTGCAGCGCATGTAAGCATATAGACTGTAACCACCCAGCTGACAGCGCTGGCACTGATATTAAATTGATTTTCAATTGAGGGAATTGATAATGTCAAAGCACTTCCCATAAAAGTTGTAATAAACGAGGTACAGATTACCACTAAAATGATTCTTTTTTCCATGCTGTTATTTTGTGCATATTATAAAATGTGATACTTGTTTTACTATAAAATAATACAAATAAAATAATCTTTTCCGTCGTCACTGATTTTTTGAAGAGATTTCTGAACCTTTTTCTGAACGCCCTGAGGCATTTCTGACACCTTTGTTGTCATCTGCTCAATAACCATATCCTTTAATGTTTTTCCGAATAGATTTGTTTCCCAGATGTCTTCATCCTCACTCTCAAATTTACTTGCCAGCATGTCGGCAAGTTCCTTGGATTGACTTTCAGTTCCCACTACAGGCGATATTTCTGTAGTAATTTTGGTTTTGATTATATGTAAGCATGGTGCTGTTGCACAAATTTTAACACCATACTTGCTGCCTGATTTGAATACTTCAGGCTTTGCAAGAGTCATATCGCTAAGCTTAGGTGATACAATTCCGTACTCATCATTATTGACCTTCTCAATTGCATCTTTGATATTGTCATAAGCACGCTTGCCACAGGCATATTCTTTCAGAAGCATAAACAGCTGACCTTCGTTTGCCACAGGCGCTCCTAAAAATTCTTCAATGACTTTATAATAAAGGTTATCATCCACCCTTGGCTCTATTATTACCTTTCCTGTTGATACATCCACCTCCCCTGCCTTTGCACTTTTCATTACATTTCCGTCTGCCACATATACTGCCTTCTCGATGACATCGCCAAGAGTGTCAACGTCCTTCATCCAGTTCTTTACACTTGAAATAATGGTTTCTTTAATCCAGTGTTCATTTTCCAGGCTTTCGAGAAATGAAGGCAGTTTAAAGTGAATTTCAGCAGCAGGGAACTGAAACAAGAGCTTTTCAAACAATTCGTCAAAGGCTTCTTCGTTCATACGCTGACAATTGGTTGCAATTACAGGAATCTGGTACTCAATTTCAAGGCTTTCTGCCAATTCCTTTGTTCTTATATTTTGAGGTGTTGCAGAATTTAAAACTATCACAAAAGGCTTATGCAGCTCCTTAAGTTGATTTATGGTCTTTCTTTCAGCATCTATAAAGCTGTGCCTTGGCAAATCACCGAAGCTTCCGTCAGACGTGATCACTATGCCTATTACGGAATGATCTTTTATTACCTTTTCTGTGCCTATTTCTGCTGCTTTGCTGAAAGGAATCTGTTCATTAAACCACGGCGTATTGACCATTCGTTCCTTTCCATCTTCTAAATTACCAAGAACTCCCGGTACCAGATAACCCACGCAATCTACAAGTCTCACCTTGAATTCTGCACCATTTTTTGTTCTGATTACTGCGGCCTCAGGTGGAATAAATTTTGGTTCTGTGGTGGTTATAGTCTTTCCTTCACCGCTTTGAGGTAATTCGTCCATTACTCTTGTTTTTTCATATTGATTAGTCATGTTTGGAAGTACCATAACATCCATAAATCGCTTTATGAAGGAAGATTTGCCTGTTCTTACAGGGCCGCATACTCCAATATAAATATCTCCTCCTGCTCGTTTTCCTATATCCTCATAAATGACTGCATTCATCATATAACCTCCACCTATAATTTCTGATAAAAGATTATATGAAAATAGGCACTCTGTTATGAACAAAGTGCCTAAAATATTTACTAAAGATATTTGTGTATTATTTCATTATTCAGATATTGTTCTCTTCTTCTTGCCAGTTCTACATCATATACTTCATCTCCGCCCTTATGAAGTTCACGAACATAGGCGTGGTGATTTCCCTTAACCTTATCGACCTTTTCAGTCAATACAAGAAGTCCGATATTAGAACATTGGTCTGCAATTCTCTCGAAATTGTTTAATAATTCTACGAAAGACATTCCGTTCGGAACAGTACATCTACCCTGCTTCAAACGTTCAATATGCGCATTCTTCAATGATGTAACCATTTCATCGATTACTTCTTCAAGAGGTTCAATTTTTCTTGCTAAATCCGCATCCATCTTTTCAAAGGCCGTAATTGCAAGCTCAGTTATTTCAAATACTGCTTCTTCTACAATATTGAGTTCTTCATTTGCTTCATTAGATAGTATCAGCTTATCATTATTGATGTTTTCTGCCACTTCCATGATGTTGGTTGCATGGTCGCCAATTCTTTCGAGGTTAGATGATGTCTGCAGCAGAGTATTGATTCTCTGGTTATCATAATGATTTTCAACGTGCTTTGAAAGGTTTATCAGGTAGTTTTCCATACTGTCTGTAAACATATCGATGTTGTCTTCGTTATCATTGATAACAGCAATCCTGCCTTCGTCGTATACCTTGATGAGTTTTGCACTTCGCTTAAGGTTCTTAAGAACAGTTCTTCCCATATTATCAATTGCCTTGCTGGCTTCTGTCAATGCAACCTCAGGTACTTCAAACAATTTTTCATCTGGAACAGCCAGGTCTGCTTTATCTTCTTCTTCAATAGGATCCGGTTTGATAATTTTAAGTGATATTTTTACCAGCACATTTGCGAATGGAATTAACACAACGGCTGTAAGCAGGTTAAATATAGTCTGGAAGTTAGCTATATCACCACTATCAACTATACTTGGCCACAAAGTCGACAAACCACCAAAATTCTTAATAAGAGTCATGACTATCATGAAAAGAATCGTTCCGATTGTATTAAACAGAATATGTACGATTGCTGTTCTCTTGGCATCCTTTGATGAGCCAATGGAACATAGCATAGCAGTTGTTACGCAAGTACCAAGGTTTATACCCATAATCAACGGATATACAAGACTAAATGTCATGGTGCCGGTTACTGAAATAGCCTGAATCATACCAACTGTTGCAGATGAACTCTGTACTATTACTGTAACAACAAGTCCTATTACAATGGCAAGTAAAGGATTTTCACTGAATTTTTGAATCATTACAATAAATTCTTCTGATTCTGTCAATGGTTCAACAGCTGAAGTCATATTGATAAGACCCGCAAACAGGATACCAAATCCCATTGCAATTTCTCCTGGAGCTTTACTCCTTGGACTATTTACAAACATTACTAGAATTATTCCCAGTATCAGAGCAATAGGTGCCAAGGTAGCAGGCTTAAAAAATTCTAAAACTAAATTGCCGGACGAATCAATATCCATAAGTCTGATAATCTGAGCAGTAATTGTTGTACCGATATTTGCTCCCATTACAATGCTTACAGCCTGCTTCAGATTAAGAATCCCGGAGCTTATCAAGCCTACTGATAAAACTATAGTTGCAGCAGAGCTTTGTATTACCGCTGTAACCAGCATGCCGGTAATTACACCCATCACAACATTTTGTGTAGCTTTACCCAGGACGTTTTTAAGGGCAGATCCGGAAATATTCTTTAATCCTGCACCCATAATCTCCATGCCGTATAAAAACATTGCCAAACCGCCAAACAGCCTAATTATTGCGAAAATATCCATTTTCTTCCTTTTGCTTCCTTTCTCTTGCTAATGC
>CALZMV010000030.1 GCA_945788655.1 uncultured Clostridia bacterium
CTTGAGAAAAAGATCAAAGCTGTCCTTTGAAGTTTCTGCTGTAGGAATCTGCACAGGCATATAGGTTCCTTCCGCCGGATAAACAAGTCCCAAAATCAATACAGCCAGAATTGGACCTATTGAACTTAAAGCTACCAGACCAAAGCTGTCATCTCCTGCATGTCTGTCACTTCTAATAGATGATACACCTACTCCAAGAGCCATAATAAAAGGCACTGTCATAGGTCCCGTTGTCACTCCTCCTGAGTCAAATGAAACTGCCCAGAAATCTTTTGGCACCTGCATGGCCAGAATAAAAACGATAATATAAAATACAGGCAAAATCCATGACAAGCTTATTCCGATTAAGATGCGAAGCATCGCTATTACAAGAAATATTCCTACCCCTAGAGCAACAGAAAGTATAATAACGTTGTTGGGAATTGTTGGAACCTGATTGGCCAAAACCTGCAAATCCGGCTCTGATATTGTAATAATTACGCCTAGTAAGAAACTTACCAATACTATTATCCATATTTTCTTAGATTTTGTTATACATGCTCCAACCTTCTTTCCGATGGGCATCATAGCGACATCTGCTCCCAATGTAAAAAAAGCCATTCCAATTACCAACAAAACTGCTCCAAATGCAAAGGAAACCAACAGACTGTTTGGTATAGGCGTTATGGATAGGCACAATGCTAAAACTATTAATGTAATAGGCATCACAGAAGTAACGGCTTCATTTAATTTTTCTTTTAATAAAGTCTTTGTCAAAATACACCTCCTGATTTCATGTCTATTTTATGTATATTTTAACCAATACCCTTTATTTCTTGAAAGTGTTATTTTTGTGAAAGCTCCTTAATTGGCAATATTTAGCAATTCATTAACCTTGTTTTTTGCACAATAAAAGACGAACAGTTGTCTGTCCGTCTTTAAATTCGAAATGATTATTCTTCAACTTCAACAGTTTCTTCTTCGGTTTCGGAAGCTTCAACTGCTTCTTCGCCTGAAGCCTGCTTAATTGATAAGCTGATTCTCTTTCTTTCTGTATCAATGTCAAGAATCTTAGCTTCAACTTCCTGTCCAAGTTCAAGTTCTTCAGCGATGTTGCTTACTCTCTTATTAGCAACTTCTGAGATGTGAACAAGTCCATCAAGACCAGGTTCTAATTCGATAAATGCACCATATTCTTTAATCTGAACAACCTTACCTGCTACAATCTGATCAACAGCGTACTTTTCGTTGATTACGGACCATGGTTCAGGTGTAGTCTGCTTTAGACCAAGAGAAATCTTGCCCTTTTCTTCGTTCATAGAAAGAATCATAACTTTAACTTTATCACCGATCTGTAAAACTTCCTTAGGATGCTTTAACTTACCCCATGAAATTTCAGAGATATGTAATAATCCGTCGATTCCGCCTAAGTCAACGAATGCACCGTAATCAGTAAATCTCATTACAGTTCCTTCAACTACATCATCCACATGTAGACCACTCCAGATTTCAGCAAGTTTCTGCTGTTTTTCTAAAGCCATAACAGCCTTATGGGAGAACACTGCTCTGTTCTTCTTAGGGTCAATTCTTGTAACCTTAATATCCATAGTCTGTCCAATGAATTCTTCTGCATTTTCAACAAATTTATCGGAAAGCTGTGAAAGAGGAATGAATCCTGTAACTTCCTTGTAAGCAGCGATAACACCACCGTTAACCTGTCTTACAACCTTAACATTAAGAATCTTACCTTCTTCGTAAGCTTCGTTAATTTCATTCCAGTGTTCATTAGCTTCTAACTTCTTCTTGGAGAGTAAAATCACACCATCGCCATCATCAGTTTTGATAACTTTAGCTTGGATTTCATCGCCATCCTTAAATAAGTCTGTTAGCTTCTGGTCTCCTTCTAATGTAACTTCGTCTTTTGGAATAACTCCATCTTTTTTGCATCCCATATTAACGATAATTTCTTTTTCAGTAACCTGGTGCACCTTACCGTTAACAACTTCGCCGATTCGTGGTAATCTTAAGGATTTTTCGATATCATCCATTAAGTCCATCATGTTCATTTCACTCATTATAGCAATAACCTCCTTAATTACGCATTCAGGTGTCGAGGCACCTGCTGCAACACCTATTTTATTACATTTTGTCAAATGGTGCAATGGCAAATCTTCGATTTTTTCAACAAAATAGCTATTTGGGCAGTATTTTTTTGCAATTTCGTAAAGTTTTTGCGTGTTTGAGCTGTTCTTTCCTCCAATCACAACCATAGCATCGCTTGTCATTGCCAACTCCATACAATTTTTCTGTCTTAAAGCTGTGGCATTGCATATGGTGTTTTTTACGGTATATTTTTTATTAAGCTTGTCCAATACTTCTACTATAGAATCAAGCATTTCTTTTTTAATTGTGGTCTGGCATACAAGAAAAAGGTTATCTTCTGTAATCAATTTTGCTTCTTCCGAAGAATTAACAATAATTGCATTTTCACCACTCCATCCCTTTATGCCTTTAACCTCAGGATGGTCTTTGTCCCCAACTATTACAACCTGATATCCTTCTTTTGCTGCATCAGACACCAAGGTGTGAATTTTACTGACAAAAGGACATGTGGCATCAATAACATTAAGATTTCGGTTCTTTACCTCATCCCAGAAAGTTTTACCTTCCCCATGAGACCTTACAATCAAAACATCATTTTCTGTTGCCTCATCGAGATTATTTAAAATTGATACACCTTTTGATTCCAAATCATCTGTTACCAGCTTATTATGAATAAGAGGACCGCATGTAAATATACGTTTCCCTTCTTTATTTAATCTTACCTGCTCCTCTGTCTTTTCTATGGCCTGTTTTACTCCGAAACAAAATCCAGAATTAGCGGCTCTCACAACTTCTCTTATTTTTTCTGCCATTTGTTCTTGTCCAAACTTTCTAAATATTTTTTAAATGAACTTTCCGATCCGTTTTCTGTAGGGTTATAATAGCTCACGCCTTCGTAGTAAAGATTGTCCGGAAGATACTGTTGCTTAACATAACCTCCATAAGCGTGAGGATATTTATACTCTGTACCATATCCCATTTTCTTTGCACCTGAATAATGTGAATCCCTTAAGTGATTTGGTACATCATCAATTTTTTTGTGCCTGATATCTGACATGGCATTTTCATAAGCCATATATGAGGCGTTTGATTTTGGTGCAGATGCCAGAAGAATTACAGCCTGGCTCAGATTAATTGCTGCTTCAGGCAGCCCAACCATTAACGCAGCCTGCACGCACGAAGTGACTATAGAAACAGCTGAAGGATATGCCATACCGACATCTTCGCTTGCGATAACCATAAGTCTTCGTCCAATCATCTGTATGTCCGCACCACCATCAATCAGTCTTGCAAAATAGTGAATAGCCGCATCCGGGTCACTGCCTCTGATGGATTTCTGCAATGCACTCAGAAGATTATATCTGTCATCGCCCTTATCATAAAAACCTATCTTGCGTTGCATCGCTTCAGCAACTTGCTCTTTTTTTACAGGTACTGACTCATCCACATTGTCTGAAATAAAGCCCAAAGTATCAAGAGCAACCCTTGCATCACCGTTTGACAATTCAGCAAGAACAGAGATAGCATCTTCTTCCCATGTAATATTTAGACATCCAAGACCTCTATCCTTGTCGGAAATGGTTCTTTTGATTATTTCAATCAGCTGAGCTTCAGAATGTCTTTTAAATTCATAAATATTCCTTACGCGACTGAGGATGGCATTATTTATGGAAAAATACGGGTTCTCAGTTGTGCTTCCAATAAATTTTATTACACCTTCCTCTAAGGCCTTAAGCAATGAATCCTGCTGCAATTTGCTCCATCTGTGGAACTCGTCAATATAAACATATGTAGTCTTATTCTCCAGACCATAAAAGCTGACTTTTGCCTGTTCAATGAGTTCCTTCAGCTCTTTTGTTCCTGATACGGATGCGTTAAGTTCATGGAAATTACCGCCCATTTCTCTAGCTATTATCCTTGCCAGTGTTGTTTTGCCCGTTCCTGATGGACCGAAAAAAATTGCTGAATCAAAAGTCTTATTTTTTATAGAATTGTAAAAAAGGGACCCTTTGTATAAAAAATGTTCCTGACCTGTGAATTCGTCTAAAGACTGCGGTCTCATTCTTGTCGACAATGGAATCATTAGTTGCTCTCCTTTAAAAGGATGCTATAAAAACATCCTCCACTTCTTTATCCTTTATTTTATCTAAGTTTCCTATAGCTTCATCCTTTGTTTTTACAATAGGGCTGATAACTTTAAACTTTTCATCATCTTGATGAATCTTTGCTTCAATCCCCTTTGCAGCAAGTTCTGTAACAAGCTTATCAGCAGCCTCCCTCGTAGAAAATACTCCAAACTGCAATGCATACCCTCCATCAATCTCCTCTTCAGTCTTTTTTTCCTCATCGTTGTTCTCTTCTTTTGCACTTTCTTCAAGTTTGCTTACTACCTGAAGCGGGCTTTCATCTGAATCATATCCCAGTAAAGGACCGATAATAAATCTTGCAGTCAAATATCCTAAAAGGATGGTTATTATTATTATAGCAAGAAATACACTAAATTTCATCTTTGAATTTGAATTTGTACGCCTTCTTTTCTTAACACGCCTGCGCGTCAGCTGACCCATAAAATACCTCCGTAACCTCTTGACTTTTTAATACATCATTCGTTGCTTATTTTCCATGTTCTTCCATCATCCAGACACATTACCATAAGATAGTTCTCAGAATCTGACGTCTGGTTTTCTTCATTGAATCTACTTGTAATTACTATTCTGTCTTTAAGATATTCCTTAATGTATGGATCAAAAGGTTCTAAACTTGAATGAACAAGTACATACTCCCTGCCATCTGCTTCAACCTCTTCGTATAGAGAGAACTCCTCTAGATATTCAAGAACATCTTTTTTTTCTTCTGCATTTAGCCGCCTAAATGCCTCAAAAGTGCCTTTTCCTCCATCTCTCTGCCAATTGAGAAAGTCTGTCATATCTTCAACCGAAAGATATGTTTCCACATTTTCTTCTGTAATTGGAACGTTAAGTTTTCTCAGCATTGTTAAAGCCATATAGTCGTGGTTTCCAATTAGAGGAACTACATTGGCGCGCATCATCATATCCTGAAGAATTTCAATGCCTTCATTTCCCTTATCGACAACATCACCTAAAACATATAATGTATCATACTGAGATAGTTTAATCTTTTCGATTGCTTCTAAATAAGATTTTTTGCATCCGTGTATATCTCCCATAACATAAATCATAATCCTGGTCTCCTTTTTAAGCGAACTGTTCTTAAAGGCTATAATGCCTTTTTATTTAGTATATGAAAAGGAAGTCCATATATAACGGACTTCCTCAAAAGATTTGGTTTTTTATTACTTCTCTTTTTAATTCTGAAATGAAGAGTTTAATCTTTAAAGCGTAAATATTGTCAGTATCAAACAATTGATACAGTACGTCCAGATACATTCTACCATTTTCTGATGCAATTTTTTTTAGTTCACATATAAAATACAGTATCTTCTTTTTTACAGATACTTTTCTGGCATCAGGAATATATGTAAACTTGACAGTCGAAAAATATCTGTCAATATATACTGTATCTAAGTTAAGTATGTACTCCTCAGGAAAGATAAGATAATCTTTACACTCCTCCATCGCATTTGCAAGAAGTTCTAATACTGTCAGAGTATTCTCTGCGCTTAATTCTTGAAAAGAAGACAATTTTCTGAAGCCTGATGTGTCATAATATCCGCTTATATTGTCCCTTTCTTTTATAATGCTTATTGGAAAAATGCTTTTGCAGACGTTGCCGGAAAGGATTTCTAGCTTTTCCTCATACAACAAATCTTCCTCCTTCATTCTCACCAAAACTTTTTTAACCATTTGCAGCACCTATGCATATTGTGCAAGGGGTAAAACCTTTCCTATAAGCATCCTGACTCTCCATCTGTACAATCCGATATCCCTCTTTAATATTTTGCTTAATATACCTGCATCCTTTTATATGGTACCTTTCTCCATATTTAGGGAAAATATACACAATTCGAGAACCTTCACCATTGCAAAACTCTGCTTCATCCAGTGGATTGAACTCATTAGTACTTCCATTAAATGCCCTTGCTCTTAACCTTTCGTTAAAGTCTATTATTCCGTTTATTCCATTATTACTGATTACTTTAAAATTAGCTGTAATATCAATGCTTATTAGATTATCTGTTCCGTTTTCAGCATGTAACACCCTATAAGAATTAATTTTTATATCGCAAGAATCAGAAAAAGCCGTCTTAAGCTCGCTGCAAAGGGAAACTGTTTTTATAGACATAAATGATTCTATGCATAATTCTTTCATTTTATCCGCTGATGTAAAGCATAACTCTTCACATATTGCATAAATTCTTATAATCAGTATGATTGCACAAACACATATAATCAAAACAGGTAAGGATAAGGCTGCTTCAACTATATAGCTACCTTTTCTTTCTGAAATTCTTTTGCACAAAGGAATACTATATTGCTTAGTAGCTGTCTTTAAATTCATGACAGACACCATTAACCTTCATCTGATAGTTTAGTCCGCAGTAGTAATCCTTTAGCAAAAAATAGTCAAAATATGTAAACTTCATATTCATCTGAATCAAATCCATTATTCTCAAAAGCTTTGTCTCTTCAGAAAGACCACATAGCAATACAGCAAGGTATTCTTTATAGTTCTGACCCTCTATGGATGCAGGTGATACATAGTCCTTTTTTTCTGTACCATTAGCATCATTGTTTTGACTTTCTTCTGAATTATCGGAAGCCATAAGGCTGCTGCTGACATTTTCAATAGTTAGAGCCCAATTTGAATCTTTTTTTATGAGCGGAACTGTCTTATTATCATACAGTATTTTCAAATCGTTCTCTGCCTCTAAATACGCCCAGAGTTCTAGAATGGCAGCCTGAGTCAATGGCGCTGCGGTGGGAGCAAGAGATGTTGCCAAAGTTAAAGCACTATCCCTCTTCTCAGGGCAAGAATAAAGATAAGCAAGATTAAGCATATTTCTTACCAGTTTGATTTTACTGCCAGCGGTCCTCTTTGCCCTGTCATCGCTAAGCTCGCCTGAAAGAATATATTCGACTTCGCAATTAAAAAATGTATCTCCAACATTCCTGTCATTCATGTAGTCCTTAAAGAAATCAAATATATACTTGTCTATAGCAGCCTCTCTTGTTAACTCTTTTACCCCTATTCCAGCTTTTATTTTTTTAATCAACTCCAAAAGGTAAAGATCCTCCGTTTTTTCATGAGAAGGAAGACTATTTATTATCCATTGACTGCTTATGTACCTCGAAGATTTTTCTTCCTGATTTTCTGTCTGTATTTGCTCACTAGTATTTCTTTTTATATTGTTTGCTGGTTTAATACCTTGCAAAACAATCATTTTAATCTGATCAGCAAGGTTTTCGGTAATTGTCATTTCATATCCTGTTAAATCACAAACAACAGGCTCATATTCTATATACTCTTTGTCTTTTAAAGAAAACTCCGAATATGAATTAATTTTTTCTTCTATGCTTGAGGTATCACCATAATAACATAGCAGTCCATATCTCTCCTTCAGCTTAAGATCATATTCACTGAGGATATTCTTTGCCCATAGACTTCCAAAGCTTTCTATGGAACTGCCTATAAAAATGCTTCTTGCTGAAGCTATTGCCGCAATAAGACAAATAACAACAGAAGAAAAGAAAAATACTGCAAATACTGTAAATGATCCTCTCTTATTAAAGGAATTTTTCTTAAAAATAATTTTCATTATTTCTTATCATCTCCATTTGAGCAGAGTAATCCTCTTCTGACAGTTTACGGATATGCTCATCTGCCTGTTTCGCAAACTGCCCATGAAAAAACATTATTAGGCATATCAGACCTGCAACAGTCAAAACAGTTATCGGTAAAATCATGGATGCTTCAATAAAAATACTTCCTTTCTTATTGACTATCCCGTGGTTTTTCTTAAGATTGGTTGTCATGAATTAAAATTTAGCCTTATTCAAGGCTCCAAATGTGTTGTTTACAAAGGTGGTAATCTGCGTTTTAAATATCAATCCCAGTGTTACCGCAATGGCTACAAGTATTGCAACCTGAACCAGCTCCATACCACGTTTGTTATGTAGTATCTGTTTCAATCTGTTCATAATAGACCTCCTAAATATTTGTTTTAATTTATCTGCATCTGCATCATGGCAGGTGCTGCCATCATAATAATTAAAGCCATCAGTAAGAGAGCTAGCGGAAAACTCATTTTCGTCTCCATAGTGCGTATTTTTTCAAGTGCAATTCGCTTTCGCTGTTGCCAAAGGCAATCCATTTCGTTTTTAAGTGTCTCAGAAAAATCTATCCCTCTTTTATCACCATCGATGAGTATCTTTGATATTCTTGCTATTTCTTTCACGTGACTTTCTACTGCAAAAATATCAAAAGCTTTTACAATGCTCATATTAGTATTTCGCGCTTTTTTCAAATAACTCACATATCTCACAGTAAACAGTTTTTCTTTTTCATTATCCATGTTTTCGTATTCCTGAAATATTTTTATCATTGCTTCTTGCAGAACCATACCGCTGTTTAACAGCAGCAGAAGCTGGTTTACAAACAGAGGCAGATGAAATAATAATTCTTCTCTCTTGCTTTCCATATTCTTTCGAGTTTTATATTTCAATGACGTTCACCTTCTCAATCGCAATCCAGCCAAGAACTATCATTATCAGGCTGATAGTCGAAACAATACGTCCTTCCATTGTCTTTGTTAAAGGCTCTAAATATGAAGGCGATAATAATTTGATTGCTGAAACCATGAGAAAAGGTGCAGCCGCAACAATTCGTCCTTCAAGGCGCTTCTGAGAAACAATGGCAGATAGCTCTTTTTTTATATTTATCCTATCAGTTATCAATCCTATAGATTTATTCAGCGCTTCAGCAGCATTTCCTCCTGTTTTTTTGCATGTCCTGCATATCATGGCAACATCACTTGCATCATCCAAGCATGTTCTTAAAGCAAAATCCTCTATTAAATCAACATCTCTGGCGTTGCTCTGCTCCATTTTGTTTATCATTTCTTTTATTTCAGACATGATGTAGTCATCTTCATTATAGGTTCCTAGCCAAAAAGTATATGATTCCTTTATTCCTTGTCCAATACTTCTTCCCATAGACACGCTTGATGCCAGTGAATATAAAAAATCTTTGAACTGATATAGAAGTTCCATTCTTCTTTTTTCCAAAAGATAGCTTATATAATATGGCTTTAGATAAGTCAGTAAAACAAATGTGACTATACCAATTTGAATACTGTTATAAAACAGCCATCCTATAAATAAACCTGTCGCAGCAGCAACACTATAGAAAAAACGTTTCTCTGAAGCATTTAAGTCCAAGTTCTCGTAATTCATCATCATACTTCACACCCTTTAATCGTATTTTTTTGTCATTGTACAATGGGTTTCCGGTAAAAACCAAGGTTCCATCGTTTCTTAGACACATCAACCTGTTTTTAACAAAAGATCCTTTTTCATATGCCAAGAGTTCTGTGATCTCTACAATCTGCCTTCTATCGTTAATCTTATCTATATGTACTAAAACATCTATTCCTTCCGCAATCTGCTCTCGAATAGCTTGTACATCCATGGTAACTGCCATAAGATACAAGGTTTCCAGTCTCTTTAGCATTCCATCTACTGAATTGCCATGCCCCGTACTCATTCCTGCATGTCCTGTGTTCAGTGCCTGAAGTAAATCACAAGCTTCCTTTCCACGGATTTCTCCTATAATAAGCCTGTCCGGTCTCATTCTTAGACTATTCTTTATGAGATCCGACATTGTCACCTGGCCTTTGCCAAGTGCATTTTCATTCCTGCATTCAAGCTGCACTAAATTAATGACATTGCTTATCTTAAGCTCAGTAGAATCCTCAATGACAATAACCCTTTCATTCTTACCAATATAATCACTCAAAGCATTGATCAATGTTGTCTTGCCGGATGAAGTACCTCCGCTGATGAAAATGTTATACCCGCATGTTACAAGTATTCGCAGTAGTCGGGCTGCTTCATCTGTCAGTGTTCCGTTTTCAATTAACTGCTCCATCCGCATATGTTTCTTTGAAAACTTCCTTATAGTCATTGTGTGACCATTTACTGCAATATTTTTATATACCCCGTTTACTCTCGAACCGTCTTTAAGCCTTGCATCCACAATGGGATGAAGCTCATTTATCTCTCTATGAACATAAGCAGCTATTGATTGCATTACGTCTTCGAGTTCTTCTTCATTGTCAAAAGATGTTTCATATTTGTAAATCAGACCATTTTTTTCATAAAAAATATTATCAAATCCATTTACCATTATTTCTGAAATATCCTCATCATCAATTAGTGGTTGAAGTATGTTAAGTTTGCATCGTATTTTAAAAAATAGTTTTTGTATCAGCGTCTGTTTATCCTCATATGACAGATTCTCTATACCCTTAAAGGAAAAAACTTCTTCAGCAATTATTCTTAGAGCATCATCTTCATTTTTAGGTTCTTCCTGTGTGATGCGGGCAACTACGTTCCTCTTTATTATTTCCATTTTTTCTCTGTAATCTTTTTCCATTTCAATTGTATAATAAAACAGCTGCATTTAGAATGCAACTGTTTTTGCTCGACATAACTCGACATAAGATGGAATCGAAATGCTGTTTTGTTCTGTGAAGCTAATAATAGTTTCAGCAATATTATTTATTGCCGTAAAGAATAATGAATCCTCTGTAATTTCTGATATTCCACTAACAACAAACAGCAATTCCTTGTCCCAGGGTATTCTAAATTTTCTTGATATGCTTTGCCATGCGCTATTTTCAGTACAGAAATTTTTAATCCGAAATTCATTTTCTGCTAATTCATCCCATGATTTTTCAGAGTAATATTTCCCTGTAACTTCGATAATTGTCCTTTTTAAATTACCATCTTTAACAATTTCAGGTAAACATTTACCTCTGTCGACTATAAGATGGCTAAAATAGTTGGAATCAGCTACAGTTGAAATAATGTCTATATCAGAAAGGCCGAAACAAAATGAATTTTCTCTGTAATCCGGCTTAAAATAATGCACTCCCTTTTCATCCCGTAAAAAATATCGTTCTTCTAAGACTGGTATATTCTTTTCCTTCATATACACATACTCCGACTTTGAAGCCACTTTTTCGTTAATATTTTCATCATCTCGAAAAATCCATTTATAGTCATCAATGGGTGACAGATTAAGATAACATACCTTTCTGCCATAGCCCTCTGACAATATCCTTGACAATGCGATTGCAATTGTACTTACTCCTGTTCCTCCTTTCTCAGAAAAGAGTTCAATTACCCTTGTATCTACATGAGACCTCATAAGAAGTTCCCCCGTATTATCAAAATACATCTGTGATGCCTTTTCAAGCAGATGTTTCATAGAAAGCGTTTTATGTGCAATCTGGCTCTTTGGGTATATTGACTCGACATTATCTTTTTCGTCCTTTAGAAGCAAAATATGACTGTCATAGGGCATATTAATATCCGTAATTAAGACACCTTCCGGTTGCATACTGCTCAGTTCATCCTTGTCCTCGATAATCTTTACTGTTATTCCTTCTTCCTGAAATGCGATTCCCTTTGCTAGCGCTCTGGCGTAGTCATTATTTTTCATACAAACAGAAAGCTGATATTTCATACTCTATCCTTTCCGTTTCCCTTTGCACTACAAGAATAGCTTTATTGGTAATAATTGTCAATTATTTCTCTTAATTTTTTTAGTGCCTGTGACAAACTACCCAGTTCGTCAATCAGCCCCATTTTTACAGCATCCGGTCCAAAGAGAATGGTTCCCACGTCATTTGACATATTGTCAGTGCAGTTCATTTTTTCAACTATTTCACTTTTATCTGCCTTTGAGTGAT
>CALZMV010000031.1 GCA_945788655.1 uncultured Clostridia bacterium
ATCAATGGTTATCTTGATCAGTTCATCTATACTTGTTGAGTTCTTTGGATGGAGTCTGTTACCATAAGTGGTTTCCATGATAACGTAGTCTGCCTTCTTTATCTTTGTAGGGTCACGTAATATAGGTCTGTTGGTTACGCCCAAGTCTCCTGAGAAAACTATCTTTGAAGTATTATCTCCTTCAGTGGCCCAAATTTCGATTACTGCAGACCCCAGAATATGACCCGCATCGTTGAAGCAGACTTTGATTTCAGGATTAAGCTCTACCAGCTGATCGTATAAAACAGGTTTTACCAGCTTTAATGCGTTTTCAGCATCTGCCATTGTATAAAGTGGTTCTACAGGCTGCTTGCCCTGTCTTAAGTTTTTCTTTGTCTGCCACTCAGCATCCATTTCATGAATATGAGCACTGTCCTTAAGCATTACTTCAAGTAAATCTGCAGTTGCATCAGAACAATAGATATTTCCCTTAAACCCTCTCTTAACAAGAAGCGGCAATCTGCCACAATGGTCAATATGAGCATGGCTCAAAAGAACTGCTTCTACAGCCGCAGGGTCGAAAGGAAATGGCTCCTTGTTCATTTCTTCCATAGCCTTGCCTCCCTGGAATTGACCGCAATCCAAGAGAATCTGATGCATATCTGTTGTCAGTAAATGGCAAGATCCTGTTACTCCAATTGATGCTCCGCAAAATTTAATTTTCATAAAAGTTTCCCCTCTTTCTTTGCATGTTCCATGTACTGCAATTATTGCTAATTCATTGCTGTCTTAATGCTATCTATAGTTCCATAATTCGACATCAGCAGTAGATACAGCCGTTGCACCAGCCGCAATTGCCGCATCAACGTCTTCTTTGAATTCTACAAGTCCGCCAGCCAATATATCCGTTGATACCTTTTGGGCAAACTCTTTTATTTTCTTACTTACAACGCCCGGCATGATTTCTACCACATCAGGCTTTGCTATTCTAATTGATTCGACAGCTGTGTCCACAGAATGTGAGTCTACTATAAAAAATCTCTGAATAGTAATAAGACCCATGTCCTTTGCAGGTCTTATCAGATTAGTTCTGGTTGTCAATATGCCGTTTACTCCCATATTTTTCAGGAATTCTAAGCCTGCCCTGTCTTTGCCGATTCCTTCGGCAAAATCCATATGAATAAATATCTTCTTCTGTGCTTTGCGCGCTTTATTTATATAGGATTCTATGGTCAATATGCTTGAATAAAGCAGAAAAATCACATCTACTTTTGATTTCAAAGCCAACTCAAAATCTTCCTTGGTTCTCACTGCTGCACAAACTCTTCTGTTACCAAATATAGACATTCTCTCTTCTCCAGTCTTTATTTCTTACAGAAAGTACGAGTACAAATAAGATTTGCCTCTGTTCCTCCTATCCTTTTTATTATAATATCTCCAAGGTTGATTGGCAACATTAAGGTTTTTTCATTTATTATTTTCATTAAATCAAGGAGCATTTTTTTAGGAACAGGTCTGTCAGTTTTTACAGGAATCATCTGTCCATCAGATGACGCCATTATTGTTGTCAACGTTCTTTGAGCCGCGGTACATTCCATAACAGCGTATTTATGACCTCTTGGACAGCGGTTACCTACAGTCTCAGGTTCTTCACCTTCTGCAGAAGGCATAACCTTGACACTGCAACCTACCGGACAAACTGTACAAATTACCACATTCTCTTCATCCGAAAGATGCTTTACGCCTTTCTTTTCGCTAAGAGGTTTTTTCTTTGTCCCTTCATCATTCATCTCCTTGCCCATTGCATAGCAAGCAGCAGCACTTCCAGCTATTTCTCCTTCTTCAGAAACAAAATCCACCAGTTCATGTACCTTTACAACATTTCCACATGCAAAGATCCCGCTTACGCTGGTCTGTCTGTGGTCATCTACCATAGGTCCTCTTGTTTTAGGATCAATTTTGATTCCTGCCTTCTTGCTCAGCTCGTTTTCAGGAATAAGTCCTACCGAAAGCATCAATGTGTCGCACGAAATATATTCATCTGTTCCATCGACAGGATTCAGATTGTCGTCCACCTGACATACGGTTACTCCTTCTAATCGCTCCTTTCCATGTATTTCCTTTACAGTGTGGTGAAGTTTTAAAGGGATATCAAAATCTTTCAAGCACTGTACGATATTTCTTGTAAGACCGCCGGAATCTTCCATGATTTCGCATACTGCCTTAACCTTTGCACCCTCTAATGTCATTCTACGTGCCATAATCAGCCCGATATCACCTGAACCCAGAATCACTATCTCTTTTCCAGGCATATACCCTTTAATGTTTACGAATTTCTGCGCTGTCCCTGCAGTGATAATGCCTGCAGGTCTGTCACCGGGAACGTTTAATGCACCTCGCGAGCGTTCCCTGCATCCCATAGCAAGAATAACTGCCTTTGCCTTAATAGAAAGCTTGCCGTCCTTCTCATTTAGACATGTTATAACCTTATCCTCTGACAGATTCGTTACCATTGTCCTTGTCAGAAATTCTATATCTGCTTCTTTTATAAGCTTTTCGTATCTTTCAGCATACTCAGGACCTGTCAGCTCCTCTCCGAATCTGTGGAGTCCGAATCCGTTGTGTATGCATTGCTGAAGTATTCCTCCCAGAAGGTCATCCCTTTCGATTACAAGAACTGTTTCAGCCCCCTTTTTCTTTGCTGCAAGCGCTGCGCTCATGCCTGCAGGACCACCGCCGATTACAGCTACATCAACTAATCTCATTACTCAATACCTCCCTTTAGCTTTGATAAAAGAATATTGGATTTGCCACCACATTTTGTAACATCTTCTTCTCTCACACCCAGTTCTTCAGAAAGAATTTCGACAATATGAGGAAGACAAAAACCCCCTTGACACCTTCCCATACCGCTTCTGGTTCTTCTCTTAACACCATCCACATCTAGTGCTCCCGGGTTTCTTCTGATAGCATCAATAATTTCTGCTCTTGTAACCTCTTCACATCTGCAAATAACCTGTCCGTAATGCAAATCCACCACAGGTCTCACTGGATTATAATTTTCCTTTTTATCAGCCTCAAGGCCGCCTTCAATTAACATGTCATAAACCATTTCTGCTATTGCAGGGGCAGAAGTCAGTCCCGGCGATTCTATACCTGCCACATTGATGAATTTTTGAACCGGGCTGTTTATAATAAAATCACCTTTATCGCCATGTGCACGAAGTCCTGTAAACTGGGTAATTACCATATTATAAGGTATTTCATCAAATAATTCAGATTCTCTCTTCTTTATGAATTCAAGACCTTTTGCTGTAACCTTCTTGTCTGTTTTGTCATCTCTGTCAACGGCCGTAGGTCCTAAGAGAATATTCCCATCAACGGTTTTTGTTGCCAGAACTCCTTTTCCTCTTTCGTTTGGCACTCTGAATATGGTCGCTTCAACTAAATCCCCTGCTTCTTTGTCTAAAAGCATATATTCACCTGCTCTAGGCACTATGGAAAAGGAATCATCTCCTACCATCTGTGCAATTTTGTCGGAAAAAAGTCCTGCGCAGTTTATGACATACTCAGCCTCAATGCTTCTTCCATCTTTGCTGTAAATAGTGTAGCAATCTGATTTATTTATGGAAACAACTTCAAAATTTCTTATCAAATCGCAGCCGTTGTCCATGGCATTTCCGATGGAATGAATCGTCAGCTCATACGGACAAACTACGGCACTTGTAGGCGCATATAAAGCCCCCTTAATATTCCTTGAAAGATTTTTCTCAAGGGCAAAAACCTGCTCCCTTGTAAGCACCTTAAGATCCTTTACGCCATTTTCAATGCCTCTATGGTACAGTATTTCTATATTTTTTATATCTTCATCGGTGTATCCCACTACAAGGGCTCCGTTTTTTCTGTATTTAACGTTAAGCTCTCTGCAAATCTGTTCCATCATCTGGTTCCCCATCACATTCAGCTTAGCCTTTAAGGTACCCGGAACAGGGTCAAATCCGGCATGTACTATGCCGCTGTTGGCCTTGGACTGACCCATGGCTACATCATTTTCCCTTTCTAAAATAACCATGGAAATATCCAACTGTGCCAGCTTTCTGGCAATCAAACCGCCTGTTACGCCTCCGCCTATTATTGCAACCTTATACATTTCATCCTCCTCTATTTATATATAAAAAAAGATACGCCAAAACAGAGGTTTCCCTCTATTCAAAGCGCATCTCAATCTTCTCAGCTTCGTATTATTTATTTAAATATATTACAACCTACTTGTCTCCGTGAAAATCAGAGCCTTCAGTTATATGCATATGAAACTTTGCCGCCGTGTTGATGAAGAAAAATTCTTCTTCAGGACTGTGTTCAGGATAGACACACTCGATTCCTTTTAGTCCCATGTCTTTTAATTCCTTAACAAGAACCTGGAAGTTCTTTTGAAATTCCTTACTGTTTCTTTCTCCAAGGTTCTTGATCTTGCAAGGGTGGGCAAGCACTGCAATACCACCTGCATTTTTTATTAATCCTATGGCATGCTCTGTGGTCAGTTTTTCCTGTGGAATCGCCTTTATCTCAGGGGCCTCCAGAAATTTACCTTCTTCAAAGGCTTCTTTCACATTGCCAATATAACCCTTCTTCACGAGAGCTCTGGCAAAATTAGGCTTCCCTATATATTTCTGACTCTTTCTGTCCTTAAGGTCAGTATCGTTGATATCATAACCCATATTTCTTAGAGTCTCAAGTATTTTTTTATTTCTCTCTCTGCGAATCTTGGCAAGTCGTGCAAGCTCGTCTAATAGCTCTTCATTCTCAGTATCAAAATAGTAACCCAGTATGTGAAGTTCTGTTCCATTGTGCATTGTCGACAGTTCTATGCCTTGAATAAGCCTGATGTTCTTACTTTCTGCTAACTCCGCGGCTTCTTCTATATCACCTAGCACCTCATGATCAGTAATGGCAATTAAATTGTAATCAGCCTCAACATATCTGTCTACAATAGCAACCGGTCCCATGGTTCCATCTGAATGCCATGAGTGAATATGAAAATCTGTTTTAAAACTCATCTAAATCATAAGCAGGTCTTCCCTTAAACGGTCACCTGCATCTGCTCCTTTAAAATATTCTACAATAGAAACCGCAAACTTCATTGCAGTTGCAGGTCCCTGTGAAGTGATTATATTCTTATCTCTCACTACCGGAAAATCAAGAGGTTCCGCTCCTTTCAGCTCCTCTTCCATTCCCGGATAAATGGTTGCCTTTCTGCCTTCTAGAATTCCTAAGTCTCCTAATACTAAAGGTGCCGCACATATTGCTGCGAGTCCTTTACCTTTAGCTTCAAAATTCAGTATCTCCTGCCTGAGCCCCTGATGGTCTCTAAGATTGTATGCACCCGGCAATCCTCCCGGCAGCACAATCATTTCACACTTTGAATAATCAGTCTCTTCAAACATAAAGTCTGCCTTTATTGTTATCCCATGAGCACCCTCGACATATATTCCATCATCAACGGAGACAAAATACGCATCAAGTCCTGCTCTACGCAAAATATCTACCTGGGTAAGTGCTTCTATTTCTTCAAAGCCCTTTGCAAGATGTATAAGAATCATAATACAAATACCTCGTTTACTATTCTAAATTTAATAAAAAATTCTTGGCTGTTTAGTAAGTATATGTGTTGCATATAAAGTTACTAAAAAGATGATAACTGTAAGTCCGATAATAAAATTATCTATTATGGAAATAAAGCCATCACCCAGCAATGTCACCAGCGCGGATTTATCACTAAAAGGAAGAAAATCAGCAATGTTATATAAAAGCTTCAGCCCCCATTTAGTATTCAATAAGATGCCTTCAAAAATAACCAGTAATATTGTCAGCACTGAGGCCACTTTGAATCGGTCTCTAAGCACTTCCTTATAATTATTTTTTAAAAAGTATCTGTAAATGGCAACTGAAATAATTATGCTTATTATGCAAAAAATAAAACTGATATCCAGAAGATGCTTTACGATAAGCATATTGTGGCTGTCTATCTTGTCAAAAATACCCTCAATGGCATAACCTGTATCCTCATATATTTGAAATTCGTCAGGATTCCAGCTATTCATAAACCCCGCAATCATATCAGACATCTCTGAATTGACATATTCCCCTGAAACAAAACTAACCACATGGGTGTCGTTAAAATAAAATGTGTATGGTGCCGAAATTCTCAAAGTCAGATTAAGACCTAAAGTTATTATTCCTATGGCGATGGTAATGACTAAAAGCCATGAACAAAAAAAGTTGAACTTTCGCACTGAACACTCCCCCTTTTTAACAGACTTATACAATTAATATGATACACCAAAAAGCCAAAAAATACAACAAAAAGAAAACCATGCATATTTGTAAATGCAAGGTTTTCTTTTTATTATTTATTTAAACTTATTTCTTTTCTACAACAATGCCTGTCTTATGACCATTTAAGTCATATTCATCATCTGCCTGACCTGCTTCAAGGGACACTGCTAAAGTTTCCTTCATGATGTATTCCTTATGCTTTTCAATTGCGGTCATTACTTCTTCGTCTGCTCTGACAACGATATCGATAGTATCCATCATTTCGAAGTCTTTCTGCTTACGAAGCTGCTGAACCTTTGATACTAATTCTCTTGCAAGACCTTCGTCAATTAAGTCCTGATTTAAAGTAGTGTCAAGGATTGTAAATACGTTGTTTTCCATGGCAACAGCAAAGCCTTCCTTGGCGCTGATTCTGATATCAACCAGCTCCTTAGTAACATCAAACGCTTCGCCGTCAAGGTCAATTGTCACCTTGCCTTCTTCTTCCATCTTTGCTACGAATTCAGCTGCATTTACCTTTGCCATTGCTCCGCCGAAAGCCTTAACCTTGCTTCCCAGTACAGGACCTGCCGCTCTGAAGTTTGGCTTTAATGAGAAGTTCATGTATTTATCAAGATCCTTTTCAAATACAACCTTCTTAACGTTTAATTCTTCAAGAATCAGCGGTGTCAAATCGGCGATGATTTCTTCATATTTACCATCAACAAGCACTTCGCTTAATGGCTGTCTTACTTTGATTTTTTCCTTTTCTCTTGTACCACGTCCAAGAGTAACAAGTGTTCTTACAAGGTCCATTCTTTCTTCAACGCCCTTATCCACAAGGCTCATATCTGCCTTAGGGAAGTATGCAACGTGAACTGTTTCTTCACCGGTTAAGTTTACATACATTTCATCGGAAATAAACGGAGCAAATGGTGCAATCATCTTGGAAATACCTACAAGGATTTCATAAGTTGTTGCATAAACACTCTTCTTGTCATCTGTCAACTCTTCAGCATAGAATCTTCTTCTTGCACGACGTATATACCAGTTAGATAAATCTTCATTTACGAAATCGTTGATTACTCTTACAGTTCTCATATGATCGTACTGATCCATGTATTCTGTTACATCAGCAATCAGCTGGTTGTACTTGCTTAAAATCCATCTGTCCAGCTCAGGTCTGTCGGCATATGGTACTTCTAAGCCTGCAGGATTGATATCATCCTGGTTGGAGTAAAGAACAAAGAAGTTATATACGTTTCTGATTGTACCAAAGAACTTGCTTACTACATCGATAAGACCGTCTTCGTCAAACTTGGTTGGAGTCCACGCAGGTGATACGCTTAGCAGATACCATCTTGTTGCGTCAGCACCGTATTTGTCAAACAATTCAAATGGGGAAACTGTGTTTCCTCTTGACTTCGACATTTTCTTGCCTTCTTTATCAAGAATCAGGTCATTTACAAGAACATTCTTGTATGGTGACTTACCCATGATAAATGTTGCAATTGCCATAAGTGAATAGAACCATCCTCTTGTCTGGTCGATACCTTCACAGATGAAGTCCGCAGGGAACAGCTTAGTTTCAACCTCTTCCTTGTTTTCAAACGGATAATGCCACTGTGCGAAAGGCATTGCACCCGAGTCAAACCAGCAGTCCATAACTTCAAGGATTCTGGTCATCTTCTTGCCGCAGTGAGGACATTCAATGTGAACATCATCAACATATGGTCTGTGAAGTTCGATAGATTCATCTATATCTTCAATTGATTTTTCAATTAATTCAGCCTTTGAACCGATGCATTCAAGATGTCCGCATTCACATCTCCAGATTGGAATTGGAGTACCCCAGTATCTTGATCTTGAAATTGCCCAGTCTTTAACTTCAGCAAGCCAGTTTCCGAATCTCTTTTCGCCAACGTAGTCAGGATACCAGTTAACTGTATTGTTGTTGGCAACAAGCTGATCCTTTAGCTTGCTCATTTCGATGTACCATGAAGGTTTTGCATAGTAAACAAGTGGTGTACCGCATCTCCAGCAGTGTGGATAGTTGTGCTCCATCTTTTCCTTAGCAAAAATCTTGTCTTCTGCAGCAAGGTACTTGATGATTTCAACATCAAGACCTTCTTCCATTACAAAGTGACCCTTCCATGGAGTCTCTGTATAGCAACCCTGTTCATCAACGGGCTGCAGAACAGGAAGATCATACTTACGTCCGCACTGATAGTCGTCTTCACCGAAGGCAGGAGCAGTATGAACGATACCTGTACCATCTTCAACTGAAACGTAATCCATGCATGTTACAAAGAACGCCTTTTTGTCAGCCTTTACAAACGGCATAAGCTGTTCGTATTCCATGTATTCAAGGTCTCTGCCCTTCATTTCCTCAACAACTTCGTACTTGCCTGCGCCTAATACCTTGTCAGCTAAAGCCTTTGCAACATAGAACAGGTTGCCTTCGTTTTCGCCTTCAAGCATCTTTGCCTTGATATATTCGATATCAGGGCCTGCTGTTAATGCAACGTTGGATGCTAATGTCCAAGGAGTAGTTGTCCATGCAAGAAAATATTCGTTATCAGTGCCTTTCTTCTTGAATTTAACAGTTAAAGTGTTAACCTTAACCATTTTGTAACCCTGTGCTACTTCGTGAGAAGCAAGACCTGTACCGCAACGAGGGCAGTAAGGCAGAATCTTATGGCCTTCGTATATTAAACCTTCGTCAAAGAATTTCTTCAGAATCCACCATCCTGTTTCGATATAGTTGTCGTCTAAAGTGATGTATGGGTTGTCAAGGTCTACCATGTAACCCATTCTTTCTGTCATTTCTCTCCACATTCCTGTATATGTGAATACTGATTCCTTACATTTCTGGTTGAATTCCTTGATACCATATTTTTCGATATCCTGCTTACCTGACATGTTAAGCTGCTTTTCTACTTCAATTTCTACAGGAAGACCGTGAGTATCCCATCCAGCCTTTCTGTTAACCTGGAAACCCTGCATTGTCTTATAACGGCATACAGAGTCCTTTAAAGTTCTAGCCATAACATGGTGAATGCCGGGCTTACCGTTTGCAGTTGGAGGACCTTCAAAGAACACGAATGGTGTCTGTCCTTCTCTTTCTTCAACACATTTTTTTAGAAGGTCTTCTTCCTTCCACTTTGCAACCTGCTCGTTTTGCACCTCTGCAACAGGTTTTTCTGATAATTTCTTAAACATTTACCTTTTCCTTTCCTAAGCTCAAGGATTTTTTACAAACAAAAAGTCCCTAAGCCGATATGAATTTATCGATTTAGGGACGATTAATATTCTAACCGCGGTACCACCCTAGTTGCCAACGCCCTCTGACAGTTACTGCCCGGGATATGGCCGCTCATTAAGTGATTAGGCTCCGGAGTGATATTCGCTCTGGTATTCACCACCGTCCTCTCAGCAAATGGACAGCTCTCTGTAAGGTTATTAGCACCGGCTACTGGTTCCTTCATCGCCTGAAGTTATCAAATTATACCTTAATATTTTACTTTGTGTATACAAAAAAGTCAACAGTAGAATTTACTATTTTTAAAATCTATCTTTTTCCGGCTATAAAGAAAATGAAGAAAATCACTATGTTCGCCACCACGATTGTTGCCCCAACCGGTGTGGAAAAGAGCATAGAAGCCATAATTCCAACAAATGCCGCTGCCACTGAAATAACTGCAGAACAAACAATTACGCCTCTGAAGCTCTTTTGCACCTGCATTGCAGAAAGAGCCGGAAACACGATCAAAGCCGACGTTAAAAGTGCCCCTACCATGTTCATGGCAAGAACTATTATTACCGCTGTAATCAGAGCAATGATCAGGTTATATGTCTTCGTATTGATGCCGGTAGCCTTTGCAAAATTCTCATCAAAGGTCACCGCAAACACTCTGTTATACAGAAATACAAACAATCCTATCACCACTGCAGACATGATTACGCAAAGTATTACATCTGATTTATTCAGTGTAAGTATGGATGTTGAGCCGAACAAGGTGCTGCACACATCTCCTGCGATATTTGCTGAAGTTGAAAACATATTCAGAAGCAGATACCCAACCGCCATTGCTCCAACGGAAAACATTGCCAGTGCTGCATCACCGTTTACACCTGCATTCTGACCTTTTTTAAGCAGAATGATGGCGCATATGATTGTTATCGGCATTACTACAATCATTTCATTTGACACGCTCAATACTGCAGCAACTGCCATAGCCCCAAAGGCCACATGTGACAATCCATCACCGATAAAGGAGTACCTCTTCAGAACCAGAATTACACCAAGCAGCGACGAGCACAGCGCTACCATTATGCCTGCCGCCAGCGCATATCTTACGAAAGGATAAGACATGTATGATATAAGATTATTTATTACATCAATCATTCTTTTCACCTGCCTTGCCTTCACCGTATTCTGAAGCCGTACTGAAAGTAATGTCCTTATCTTTAAAGTCCAGGATATGGGTTGCATACTTTAAAGAGGCTTCCTTATCGTGAGAAATCATAATAATGGTCATGCCCTCTTTATTTAATTTTGATATATATTCGTACATTTCTTCAGTTGCCAGATAATCAAGACCTGTTATAGGTTCATCCAGCAAAAGCATGTTCTGAGCTGCACAAAGGGCACGCGCTAGGAGTACGCGCTGCTGCTGGCCTCCCGAAAGATTCTTGTATGGCTTTTTTGCAAGCTCTGATATTCCAAGTTTCTCCATATTGCTTTGTGCAAGAAGTTTATGTTCTTTCTTGTAAAACAATCCCTTTCCAAGCTTATTTAGGCATCCGGACAGTATAATTTCCGATACTGATGCCGGAAAATCCTTTTGAACCTG
>CALZMV010000032.1 GCA_945788655.1 uncultured Clostridia bacterium
CTCCTACACCTACAATCATTATATTCTTTATCATGGCTTACTCCTCCTGTCCTTCTAATGCGTCAAAAGCACACATCTGCTGGCAGACTCCGCATCCAACGCAAAGTGTATTGTCAATTACCGCTTTGCCGTTCTTCATGCTGATTGCAGGGCATCCCAGCTTCATACATGACTTGCAGCCTTTACATTTGTCAGGGTCAGCGATAATCGGTGCTTTATGTGTAACATACTTTAACAGAGCACAAGGTCTGCGGCTGATTATTACGGAAGGTTCATCTGCTGCAAGTTCTTCTTTAATAACATCATTACATTCCTTCAGGTTATATGGATCTATAACGCGAACGCGTTCAAATCCCATGGCTTTGCAAAGTGCCTCTAAATCAACCTTGCCTGCAGGATCCCCCTTGATGTTGTATCCTGTAGTAGGATTCTGCTGATGACCTGTCATTCCTGTAATAGAGTTGTCAAGTATTATTACTGTTGAATTGCTCTGGTTATATGCAATATTGGCAAGGCCGGTCATTCCTGAATGCATAAATGTTGAGTCACCTATTACGGCCACAGTCTTACCCTCGCTTTCTTCGCCAAGAGCCTTGTTAAAACCATGAACAGCACTAATGGAAGCACCCATGCAGAGCGTCATATCCATTGCAGAAAGCGGTGCCACCGCGCCCAGTGTATAACATCCGATGTCTCCCAGAACTGTAACTTTCTGTTTGGAAAGTGCATAGAACAGACCTCTGTGAGGACAACCTGCACACATAACCGGCGGACGCACAGGAAGGTCGTCTTCAAGGACTTCATATTCTGCCTTTTTACCCAGAAGTTTTTCTGCAACCATATTCTGGCTGATTTCTCCCATCATTGGGAAAATATCCTTACCGGAAACTTCAAGACCAAGCTCTCTGCAGTGATTTTCGATAATTGGGTCTAATTCTTCCACAACAACAAGACGATCTACCTTAGCAGCAAAGTCTTTTATCTTCTGTATAGGCAGCGGATTGATTAAACCGAGCTTTAAAATGGATGCATTATCACCAAGAGCTTCTTTTACATACTGATAACATGTAGAAGAAGTGATGATGCCAAGAGAAGTATCACCCATTTCTATACGGTTGATTTCGCAAGTTTCCGCATATTCTGTCAATTTTCTTGTACGTTCTTCAACGAAAGGATGACGGCGAATTGCGTTACCCGGCATCATAACGTACTTCTGAATATTCTTTTCATACTTTACAGTTGGAGCTTCTACTCTTTCCTTTGGATTAACAATACTCTGCGAATGAGCCACGCGTGTGCACATCTTAACAATAACCGGTGTATCGAACTCTTCTGAAAGTTCGTAAGCAAGCTTACCGAATTCGTAAGCTTCGCCGGAATCCGATGGTTCAAGCATAGGCACCTTAGCTGCAATAGCATAATGTCTTGAATCCTGTTCATTCTGAGAAGAATGCATCCCTGCATCGTCTGCAACACAGATAACCATACCTGCATTAACTCCTGTATAAGAACATGTGAACAGCGGGTCAGCTGCCACATTAAGCCCAACATGCTTCATTCCGCAAAAAGAACGCTTTCCTGCAAGACATGCTCCGAAAGCAACTTCCATTCCCACCTTTTCGTTTGGAGCCCACTCGCAGTAGACCTCGTCAAACTTCGCAATCTCTTCTGTAACTTCTGTGCTCGGTGTGCCCGGATAGCTGCTGACTACAGAGCACCCTGCTTCATAAAGGCCTCTTGCGAGAGCCTTATTTCCTAACATTAGTTGCTGCATTTTTTAACCTCTCTATAGTAGTGTAAATCTTTTTTTAATTAGCATATACGAGATTATACATTTTTTCTACGCCAATGTAAAGGGATATCCTCTTAGTTTTTTGAATTTTCTGAAAATTTATTTTATGTTGAAAATTCCCTTTTTTTATTGCAAATTATTAAAATAAAAATCGGCAACCTTATATAGATTGCCGAGATTTATGTTCTCTGTATATTCCTATTATTGCCGATACCATCAGGCACGACTCTAAAAGCATCCCAAACCACGAAGTAATGTATATATCGTACAAAATCCAACAGGTGCTTACAGGAATGCCTAAGTATTTATACACCTTGGTGTTCTTCTGCCATACGGAATAGGTGTACAGCATCGTTGCAAACACAGACATGAGACTCAATATGCCCTCGTATGTAAATACTGCCGATACAATTGAAATCGCATATAACACCAGCAGAATAATTACATCTGTCTTTGTTATTTTATCGCTCTTGCCCTTCTTCTCCTGAACAAGAAAAATTATATTTCTTATAAGTGCAACGCAGGTCATCGCCATTCCCGAAAAAGCCGAAAGGCAAAAGTGCGATGCGCCGGTTGCAATCAGTGATAAAAAGTTAAAAACCAGAATGGATTTTCTGCTTTTTAATTGATATGTGCTGATTAGGAAAATATAGCTTATTACGATAAAAATCTGTGATAAAACATAGGTTGTTGTTAGCTCCATTTCTTACTCCTACAATAACTGACACTACTAACTACTGACTACTTGCCACAGCAATTCTTATATTTTTTGCCGCTTCTGCATGGACAAGGATCATTTCTTCCAACCTTTGGTTCTTCTCTCTTAACAGTTGCAGGTTTTTGTGTTTTTACTTCCTTTGGTGCCTGCTGAGGCATTCCCTGACTGCCTGCATCAGCTGCAGGCGCATCGTCATGGAATTCGTCCTTTCTTCCTTCACCGCCTACCATTACCTGCTTTCTTTCTGTTCCTGTCTGTGCAGTAACCACGTAGCAGTAGCGAACTGTCTCTTCACGAATTTCATCTATCATCATTTCGAACATGTCGAAGCCTTCCTGCGCATAGGCAGTTGCAGGATTTATCTGGCCGATCGCTCTAAGTCCGATACCCTGCTTCAGGTCATCCATTGCATCGATGTGATCCATCCAGTGATTGTCAACTACTCTTAAGAGAATCATTTTCTCTACCAGACGCATACGGTCAGAGCCGATTTCAACCTCTTTCTTTTCATACAATCTGTGGAAGGAATCCAATGCATCTTGAGTCAGCTTTTCTTCTGTCAGATCATACTGTTCTTCCTTTGTATAACTTAAGCCTTCAAAGGTTGGAACCAGCTGCTTCAGATTATTGTTAAGCATATCAATATCCCATTCCTCAGCATATTTGCTGGCAATAGTAATAGGCTCAATGATTTTTCTGACAAGGTCTTCCATCATTTCCATGATATAGTCCTTGATGTCATCCCCAAAGAGGACTTTGCGACGCTGATCATATATGATTTCGCGCTGCTTGTTCATGACATTGTCATATTGAAGCACATATTTTCTTACTTCGAAGTTTCTGCCTTCAACCTTCTTCTGAGCGCCTTCAATAGTCTTGGAAAGCATTCCTGCAGCGATGGCTTCTTCCTGCATTCCCATCTTGTTCATCAGGCCTTGTATTCTTTCTCCTCCAAAGAGTCTCATAAGATCATCTTCAAGGGAAATAAAGAACTGTGTTATACCGGGGTCTCCCTGACGTCCGGCACGACCTCTAAGCTGATTATCTATACGTCTTGATTCATGTCTTTCTGTACCGATGATGCACAATCCGCCTAATTCTCTTACTTCCTGCTGCTCCTGAGCTCTTTCTTCTGTGTACTTTGCAAGAAGCCTATTAAACACTTCTCTTGCATCGTTTAGCACAGGATCCTGGCTTGAGACAAAGCTTGTGGCAAAGGATATCTGTTCAGGCGTATATTCCAGCCTTTCCATTTCTCTCTTAGCTTCAAATTCAGGGTTTCCTCCAAGGATAATATCGGTACCTCTACCTGCCATGTTTGTGGCTATTGTAACTGCACCTAATCTACCTGCTTCAGCAACAATCTGAGCTTCTTTTTCGTGCTGCTTAGCATTCAGTACGTTGTGCTTGATACCTTTTTTCTTTAAAAGCGCAGACAGAAGTTCTGAATTTTCAATGGAAATTGTACCTACCAGCACAGGCTGTCCTGTAGCATGAACCTCTGCAATTCTATCAATTATGGCCTTAAACTTTGCATTTAATGTTGCATAGATGGCATCATCCATATCAACTCTTGCAATAGGCTTGTTAGTAGGAATGATGCATACATCCATATTGTAGATTTCACGGAATTCATCTTCTTCAGTCTTGGCAGTACCTGTCATGCCTGCCAGCTTGTTATACATTCTGAAATAGTTCTGCAATGTGATAGTTGCAAGGGTTTTAGATTCGGAACGAACCAGTACGCCTTCTTTTGCTTCAATGGCCTGATGCAAGCCGTTGCTGTAACGTCTTCCGAACATGAAACGTCCTGTAAATTCATCTACGATGATTATTTCGCCGTCTTTTACGATATAGTCCACATCACGCTTCATAATGTTTCTTGCCTTTAAGGCCTGCAATATGTGATGGTTAATTTCCATGTTTTCAGGATCTCCGAGGTTTTCAATTCCAAAGAATCTTTCACACTTTTCAATTCCTGTTTCACTAAGGGTAACCTTTTTATCTTTTTCTTCTACGGTAAAATCTTCTTCAATTACCAACTTCTTTACAAAGCTATCAGCCTTCTGATAAAGATCCGTTGATTTATCTCCTCTTCCGGAAATAATAAGCGGTGTTCTCGCTTCATCTATTAAAATTGAGTCCACTTCGTCCACTATGGCATAGTTCAATTCTCTCTGGCTAAGCTGCTCCTGATATGTTGCCATGTTATCTCTCAGGTAATCAAAGCCGAACTCGTTATTTGTACCATAAGTGATATCTGCCGCATAAGCTGCCTTTTTCTGTGCATCTGTAATTCCATGGATTACACATCCAACTGTAAGTCCAAGGAAGGAATAAATCTTACCCATCCACTCTGCGTCACGCTTTGCAAGGTAGTCGTTGACTGTAATTACATGTACACCCTTTCCTTCAAGAGCATTTAAATAGGCAGGAAGTGTAGCCACAAGAGTCTTACCTTCACCAGTTTTCATTTCGGAAATTCTTCCCTGATGAAGTGCAATACCACCGATAACCTGAACGCGGAAATGCTTCATGCCAACACTTCTCCATGCACCTTCTCGGCATACTGCAAAGGCTTCAGGAAGAAGGTCATCTAAGGTTTCTCCTTCTGCAAGTCTTTCTTTAAATTCCACTGTCTTTCCGCGGAGCTCATCATCAGATAGATTAGCCATATCCGGCTCAAGCTCCATTACCTTATCTGCAATTTTCTCAAGTTTCTTTATTTCTTTGGAGTTTAAATCACCAAAGATTTTTTCCATTAAACCCATCTTTTCCCCTTTCTATTCCTCTGGTTCTAATTCAGTAACATTCATATGGATTTCAAGTGATTTTCTGTCATCTGCCTTTGTAACAACAACATCGAACTGCTTGTAATCGGCCACATAAGTAAATTTATCGCCAACTTCAGGAAGTTTGTCTATCTGGAGAACTACCCATCCATTGACTGTTGTGGCATCCACTTCCTCTTCCACATCAAAGAAGTCAAACATTTTGTCAATGTTGGTTCCGCAAAGAACTCTGTAGCTTCCGTCCTGCTGCTGAACAATATCCTGCATTTCTACTGCATCGTGCTCATCATAGATTTCACCTACCAGTTCTTCTATGATATCTTCCATAGTTACAAGTCCATCTGTTCCACCATATTCGTCAACTATGATAGCGATGTGAGTTTTAACAGTCTGAAGTTTCTTCAGAAGCTGAGCAATCTTCATTGAACCTGCAACAAATATAACAGGTTTAACGTATTCTGATATCGACGCTCTGCCGCCTCTTATAAAGTTGTGGAAGTCTTTTTGATTCAGCACACCTACAATGTTATCAAGGTCTCCTTCGTAAACCGGAAGCCTTGAAAATCCTGATTCAAGGAACATCTGGTGCACCTCTTCCTCGGTATCATCAATTTCTATAGCTATAATATCAACTCTTGGAGTCAGTACATCCCATGCATCTAAATCATTAAATTCAATAGCATTCTGAATCAGCTCGCTCTGTTCTTCGCCAATTCCGCCTTCAGTCTGTGCCTCTTCAACCATGGTGAGAAGTTCCTCTTCTGTTATTGGTCTTACTCCGTCAGCATTGAAGACTTTTGCCAGAACCTTCTTCCATTGAGCGAATACCCAGTTAACAGGTGTTAAAAGAACTGTTAATATTCCGATAAAAGGGGCAGAAAACATTGCAAACTTTTCAGGATGTTCCTTGGCAAGTCCTTTTGGTGATATTTCCCCGAAAATCAGTACCACTATAGTTGCCACTGCCGTTGCAATGGTAGCCCCGTAAGTAGGATACAAGCCCATAAAAAATACCGTTGCAATTGAAGACAGAGCAATGTTAACAATATTGTTTCCAACAAGAATGGTGGACAGAAGATTATCATAGTTATCGGATAGCTCCATAACTTCTCTCGCCCTCTTGTTGCCATCGTTGGCCATGTTCTTCATTCTGATTCTGTTCAGCGATGTAAAGGCCGTCTCCGTTGCAGAAAAATATCCCGAAAAGACAACACAGACAACCATCGCAATAATGCTGTACATATATTTATTACTCCTCCATAAAATAATGCTGGTTTAATATGCTTCTTAATCAATACATAATATGTTATTTTATCATATTATTGTGTAGAAATAAAGGAGCGCTTCAAATTTTGCCACACTTTCGTCACCCATATTCTTTTGTTGGTTGACAATATTCGCCTGCTATTGTACAATTTGTGACAGAAACGTTTCCCGGAGGTAGTAATATGTCGACAAAAATTAATCTACTTGAAATATTTACGAAGAATTCTTCAACCTATATATCCGGTCAGGAATTGGCCACCAAGCTTGGAATCTCGCGAAATTCCGTGTGGAAAGCCATAAAGAAGCTTCAAGACGAAGGTTACAATATCGAATCAAAACCCAGCGTGGGATATCGTCTTTTATCGGAAGCTGACGTTCTTTCAGCTGCGTGTATTAAGGATCTGATAAATATTCCATGCAAGGTCAATGCTTTTCATAAGCTGACATCAACCAATGATTATGCTAAGACTGTAGATGATTTATCTGTTCCTAACATCATTATAGCCAACGAACAGACTAAAGGCAGAGGACGCCTTGGCAGAAGCTTCTATTCGCCTGCTTCAAAAGGCATATATTTTACAATCGTCTTTGAGCCTGACTTCGGTTTGGAGAAGGCAATGCTTGTTACTACCCTTTCCGCAGTTGCAATCTGCCATGCCTTTGAAGAAATTACCGGAATCGGCCCTAAGATAAAATGGGTGAATGATCTTTATCTCAACAATAAAAAGGTCTGCGGAATTCTTACAGAAGCAGAGAGCAACTTTGAAACAGGTAGAATTACCCGTATTCTCGTGGGAATAGGCATTAACTGCTTTGAGCAGCGCTTTCCGGAGGATATCAAAGATAGAGCTACTTTCATTGAAAATCCTCCAAAAGAGTTCAACCGAAATGAACTCATTGCCTCCATCGTCAATAATTTTTTCAATCTGCTTAATGATTTTGACAGAAAAAAGCTGCTTCGCGACTATAAATCACGCTCTATGATTTTAGGGCAACCTATCCGCATCTATGGTACCAGCCATGGTGATCTACCTGAAAACGGTGGAAAAGGTATAAAGGCTCGCGCCATCGACATCGATGAAAACGGAGGTCTCGTTGTTGAATACATGGAAGGGCCAATGTTTAGACAGATGGAAACTATAACAAGCGGTGAGGTTACTATAAGAAAGGAGAATTATTAAAAAATGAACAAAACTAAACTTCTTATATATTCTGCTATTTTTGCCAGCCTTACATCTGTATGCTCATGGATAAACATACCTTTATTCTTTACCCCTGTGCCTATTAATCTTGCAACTTTTTCATGTATGCTTGCAGGACTTTTGCTTGGAGTAAAATATGGTACATTTAGTCAGCTCATTTATGTTCTGCTTGGTACCATCGGCCTTCCTGTCTTCGCCGGCTTTACCGGAGGTCTTGGAATTGTGGCAGGACCCACAGGAGGCTTTATAATAGGCTATATTGCATGCGCTCTCGTATGCGGCTTTGCACAGAAGAAAACAGATTACATAAAGATTCTTTTCATGGCAATCGGTATGATTTGCTGTTATCTTCTTGGACTGCTTTGGTTTATGCATGTTACCGGCAGCGGTCTTGTTGCAGGACTTCTTTCTTGTGTAGTGCCTTTCCTCTTTGGAGATATCGTTAAAATTGTCCTTGCTCTTTTCGTCAGCAAAAAGTTAGAAAAGCTAATTTAGAAAATCCAATATAGTCAGAACAATCAAAAACTCCTTGCACCACACTTTTGTGAAACAAGGAGTTTTTATTTTTTCATATTATAGATTATTTAATGCTTCCGTCCTCATTGAATAAAGGCAGTTTTTCCAGGAAAATTATATCATCTCTGTCGGCTGCTTCGCCTTCAGCTAAAACAGTAGCCCTTCCGACGATATTGCCTCCTACCTGATTAACTAATGTTTCAAGAGATTTCAGTGATTCGCCTGTGCTGATTACATCATCCACAATCAAGACTCTTTTGCCTCTCATCTGATCAGCCTCTTTCTTGCCGATGCATAATGTCTGAATGTGATCAGTTGTAATGGAATCTACCTCTGTAGAAATAACATCCTGCATGTAAAGTTTTGCTCCCTTACGTGCAACGATATAGTCGTTTCTGCCGGCCTGTCTTGCCATTTCATGAACCAGAGGTATACCCTTTGATTCAGCAGTAATCATTATATCAAAATCCGGAACCTTCTTAAGAAGTTCTCTTGCAGAAGCCACCGTAATCTCAACATCTCCAAACATGATAAATGCACCTATATAAAGGCCATCTGTAACTTTGCACAGCGGAAGCTGTCTCTTTAGTCCTGCTATTGTCATTTCGTGAAACATATCTTTAGCACCCTTTCAAAGTAAAATTACATTGTAATAAATATAAATTTCAGGCAGAACAGTACTCCAATTAATGCAACCATAATGTCTTTCTTAGTGAATTCACCTGTAAAGATTGCAATGATAGTGTACGCAATTGCACCAATACCGATACCGTTAGCTATTGAGTAAGTTAATGGCATCATGATAAGAGTTAAAAATGCCGGAGCAGCAGATTTAATGTCGCTCATATCCACATTCTTGAAGTTTCCAAGCATAAGCACACCTACATAAATTAATGCAGGAGCAGTTGCGCAGCCAGGAACGATGCTTGCAAGCGGGCTTAAGAACAGGCAGATGAAGAAACAGATTGATACAACCAAGCTTGTTAAACCTGTTCTACCGCCGGCTGCAACACCGGAAGCTGATTCAACGAAAGTAGTACAAGTTGAAGTACCAAGAGCCGCACCTGCAACAGTTGCAATTGAGTCACATGTCATGCATTTATTTAAATCTATTGGGTCGCCGTTTTCATCAAGCATACCTGCCTGAGTTGCTGTACCATATAATGTTCCGATTGTATCGAACATGTCTACCAGACAGAAAGTGATGATGTACATGATTGCACTAAACACTCCGCCTACAAAGGCAGGGCTGAAAGCATGTGCCCATGATGTTGCCTTAAATACGCCTGTTACACCAACACTTGCAAAATCCTTAAAGGACTGACCAATCTGACCCATGTCGAAGGAAGGAGTGCTTCCTGTAACGACATAGTATAGAACTGTTGTAGCAAGAATGCCGATAATTACGTTTCCCTTTACATTTTTCTTCTGAAGAGCAACAATAATTAAAAATCCTACCAGCGCCAGAATTGCAGGCATAACAGTCATTATTCCGTCACCCTTGATTGCACCATGGATGTCTACAAACTGAGTAAGAGTGTATGGATTGTCCTGAATTAAGCCAACATTCTGGAATCCTATAAAAGCAATAAACAGTCCGATACCTGCAGAGATTGACTTCTTTAAGCAGTCGGGCATCGCTTTTGCGATATATTCTCTTGCTCCTGTTAAAGATAAAATCATGAAGATTATACCTGAGATGAGGATGATAACAAGACCTGCCTGATATCCCTGAACTGCATCTCCTCCGGAAATAATCTGCGGAAGAATAAAGCTTACGAAGAAGAATGAGTTAAGTCCCATACCGCAAGCCTGTGCAAAAGGCTTCTTAGCATATAAAGCCATTAGAAGTGTACCTATTGTTGCCGCAATAATTGAAGCAACATACACCGCATTCCAAATCTGATCTAATCCTTCTGTGAAGCCTGTTACCTGATTTGGATTAACAAACACAATGTACGCCATTGCGAAGAATGTTGTAAGACCTGCAATAATTTCGGTCTTTACAGTTGAACCGCTTTTGCTGATTCCAAAAAACTTGTCCATTAAACCAATTCCTTTCCTTTACTAAAACTGTTTCCAATAAATCTATGCATATTTCCTTTGCATACTAAAAATCAAAAGAAGCGGACTTAAAATTCAGTCCGCCTCAAAGGGCTTATCAAGCTTCCTCGCAGGCCTTCATAGCTTCGAGAGTTTCATTTAAAAGTTCATCAAGCTCCCACCCGAGCATTTCAGCACCTTTAATAATAACCTCTCTGTCACAACCTGCCGCAAATTTCTTGTCCTTAAATTTTTTCTTTAAGGACTTAAGCTCCATATCCTTGCAGCTCTTTGACGGCCTCATAAGGGCTGCGGCTCCAATCAAACCGGTCAGCTCATCACAGGCAAAGAGTACCTTCTCCATCTGATGAACCGGTTCAACATCTACGCATAAGCCATATCCATGGCTAACTATTGCATGAATCATATCCTCTTCTACACCGGCCTCTTTTAACAATTCAGGAGCCTTCATGCAATGCTCCTCAGGCCACATTTCAAAGTCTATATCGTGTAAAAGGCCTACTATTCCCCAGAATTCCACATCATCGCCATATCCAAGCTTTTCGGCAAAATATCTCATTGTACCTTCAACCATCTTGCCATGATGAATATGGAAATCCTCTTTATTATATTTCTTCAGTAACTCGAAAGCTTCATCTCTAGTTAACATTGTAAATTACGCCTCGCCTTCTTTTCCTTTCTTTTCTGGAAGCTGCGAAATAATAACTGCAGCAAATATTACCGCACAACCAAGTAATTCTCTTCCTGACATGGATTCGTGAAGCAAAATAGCTCCTGCAACTAC
>CALZMV010000033.1 GCA_945788655.1 uncultured Clostridia bacterium
TTTCTCTTGCCATCTGAGCCTGAGACAGTTCAAGAAGGAATCCGTCTTCTGTGTTTGGATCCATTTCGAATGCGTGGCCAAGACCCATCTGTTCTTCAGGAATATTTGCAAGTACTGCAAACTGTTCGTTGATGAACTGGGAAGCTGTTACAGTATGAGCAGCTTCGATAGCATCGTCTGTTGTTAAGTAGTTATCTTCACCGGAGTTGAAGATAATTCCGCAGTAACCGATGATAACTCTGGACATGAACTGGTCAACTAATGTTCTCTGCATGTTGATGTCTCTGAAAAGGATACCGTAGATAGCGTCATTTAACATAACGTCTAATCTTTCTAATGCACCCATAGCAGCGATTTCTGGCATGCACATACCGGATGAGTAGTTACATAATCTGATATATCTGCCAACTTCTTCACCAACTTCGTCAAGAGCTTTTCTCATGATTCTGAAGTTTTCCTGAGTAGCATATGTACCACCGAAACCTTCAGTTGTTGCACCATAAGGTACATAGTCAAGTAATGACTGAGCTGTTGTTCTGATTACAGCGATGACATCAGCACCCTGTCTTGCAGCAGCCTGAGCCTGGATAACGTCTTCGTAAATGTTACCTGTAGCAACGATTACGTAGATATAAGGTTCCTTACCTTCACCAATTGTGTCAAGATATTCCTGACGCTTAGCCTTCTGCATGTCAATTCTTTCAAAAGTAGCCTTAATAGCAGGTTTTAAAGCTTCAGCAGCTTCTTCCTGTGAGCATGTAGGCAACTTAGTGATTTCTAATTTGCCGGCAGCAACATCTTCAGCGATTTCCTGAGGAGTCTTGCCAGTCTGTACGATAGCATTTCCCATCCAGTATGCTGCACCTGTTGGAAGAGCACCAGCTTCTTTTAAATGATCTACTACAACGTTTGGAAGTGGGTTGTCAACTTCGTCAACTCCATCTACGCCTAACAGTCTAAGAATTGTTCTTTCTGTTGAAACTGTTGTATGACGATCAATAAAGTCCTGCATATCGTGAGCAATGTTTGCTGCATGCTGACGAGCGCTGTCAACAACCTTTTGGTCAAGATTTAATTTGCTTTTCATCCTTTTTCTCCTTACTTAATGTACTTTTTCGCACCTTCAATTATTTCAGAGCTGATTCCCAGCATCTTAGCAATATTCAGAGCATCTTTAGGCACTTCACCTTGCTTTTCTACTCTATACAGACGATAGTCCATATATTTCGATATTATATTTATCCTGTCACGACGCTTCGCATACTGAATTTCTCTGTTAAGAAGGGTAAAGTCTGCATCAGCAAGCCCTCTTACCTGCATGTTTACCACCCCATCAGTTTCAGTTACTGTTTCAAAGTGTGTCGTAATCAGGGAAATATACGGTTTTTTAATAAGATAATCGACTAGAGATTTTGTAAGTGCAAGTCCCTCTACAGGATTTGTCCCTGAAGCAATCTCGTCGATGAGCAGCAGAGTTCTTTCAACGCTGTGGTCAAGAATTTCCTTTAATTCTTCCATCTCACTGCCGAAGCTTGACAGCCCTCTTTCGAGAGACTGGCTGTCTCCGATAAGAATCTGCATATAATTTGATAAGCCCAGTCTGGCTTTTTTTGCCGGCACAAAGAATCCATATTGTGCAAGTATGGTGACCTGCCCGGTAAGCTTAAGGGAAATGGTCTTTCCGCCCATATTCGCTCCTGTAATGCATGTCACACCATCCTTTAATTCAATTGAAACCGGACAATAAGGCTTACCCTTTGATTTCAATATATCTTCAACCTGAAGATTTCTGCCATCGGTTACCTCGATTACATGTTCATCTATTATCTCAGGCTTTGTACATTCATGTTTGATTGCATACATTGCCTTACCTAAGACTAAATCTAATGCGCCGATTTTTTCGCAGTTTTCAAGAAGAACATCTGCATGTTTTGCAATTTCCAGTGAAAGTCTGCGGCAGACAACCGCTTCCTCTTCTTCCAGCTCTGCATTTATCTCATCCATCTGGCGCATGATTTGGAAAACCGCCTCATTTGCCTTAAGCTGGAAGGTTATAGACATGTAATCCTGATCAACGATTTCAAGTTCTTCGATGCTTTTTATCTTTTCAAGTTCTGCACTTGTCTTGGAAACCACCACATCGAACTTCGGTGTCAGCATTATTCCATGTTCTTTTCTCAGTTCTTCCCTCTTTGCCTTCTGTTCCCTGCGGATTGCAAGTTCATACTCTCTCTTTTTACCTCTAAGTTCCCTGAGTTTCTCGGAAAACTCATCATATATGTAAAAAGTATTGATTCTGTCCATTCTTGGGTCCAATACATTCAGAAGCTCTTCAGTATCTTCCAAAATGTACTCCCCTGGAATCAACGGTTCATGATCATTTACTGTAAGCTGCAGTAACTTTCTCATGTTCAAAAGAAGGCTTTTTATTTCAAAGATTTCAACGACAGCTAAGGTCTGATTTGCAGCACGGCTTATGGAATGAGATACTTCCTTTATCATCATAAACAGCTGCTGAATCTGATCTACTGTTTTTTCATTGTTGCGGACAAATTCTACCATATTGTCCAGCTTCTCAAATTCTTCTCTAAGCTCCTCTTCCTCTCCGGGAAAGTAAGGTTTCAATTCCTTAAGCTGTTTCTTCCCAAAGGGAGTGTTCAGATCTATGCTCTGCATCACATAGTCCAATCCTGTTTCGCTTCTGGTCTTAATGTTAGCCAATCTGCGATTTGAGCCCATTCTCATCTGTCAAAGCACCTCCCAAATTACACTCTTACATCAATTACAGGTATTGCAGGTAACGCTTCCTGCATTGCAGACACCAGTGCTTCGCTGTCAAAGGAATAGCCCCCCGGAGCCCAAGGATTTACTGTAATTGCTGCAATTTCGATATTCTTAAGCACATTGACTCTGAAACCTTTTTTTCTCCACAGACCCCAGTCCATGGCGCTCAGGAAGATTTTAGTAGGATCCTTGAGAACGAACTTCACTCTTCTAAGCTTCATAAGGTTAATTTCTGAAATCACGCTATTGGTGAATGCACCGGGTATGTATACATACTCTGTATCTTCGTCAATTGCATCATCTATGTATCTTGATGAGCCAAGCCCTGTAGCTAAATCCAGCTTCCTGCATCCGCCGTTTTTATCTACAATCATAATCTTGTCATCAAAGTTGTTTTCTTCTATTATTCTTCTCGCTTCGCATTCTTCCAACTCCGGAATGGAATACAGATTTACAACGTGAGCTGTTTCATCTACCACTCTCTTCATGCTGCGCGAAAGCACCGCTCCAGTTGAAAGGATAATTGCGTCCGATGTTTCCGGAGACGCTATGGATTTTCTATCAATTGCACCATCGATTAAAATAATGCTGCATCCATATTCGAACATTTCCTGACACACCCTTTTGGTATCCATAGCTGCAGGCGTACCTGCAATCTGTACATATCCACTGTCAGCCACTCTGCAGATAAGTAAGTCTCCCATAGGTGTGGAAAATCTGGTCTTTCTTAAAATTTCAAGGCCTGCATCAGCCTTTTCGTAAAGCTGTGTGGGCACTGTAACTATTGTATCTTGGTCTAAATAGATTCTAGGCTTTTCTGTTCCTGTAACCAGGTCCTGGCTTTCACCATCACGGCCGATAGAAGTGACGCCGAGAAAAATACCATCGTCAATAGCTTCTTCTATCAAAAAGTTCATTGCAGTGGTTTTACCGGCATTTTTTGCCATACCTACGATAGAAAGTGTCTTATATTTAGTTGACAGGTCATAAAGTAGCCCCATTTTATCTTTTCCTCTTTTCATACCTATAGGGAGACCTGCCGGTCCCCCTATAGATGATGTTTTTATTTTTCTGCTGAAAGAATAATTATTTCTTATTTCTTTCGTGTCTAGCAAGGTTGGATGGTTCCATGAATCTGATTTCTGGACCTTCACCAAGAGCAGAAACACCCTGGTACTTGTATTCCTTCTTGCCTGTGCAGTAGTCGCACTTGCATTCTAAGTCTGGTAACTGAGGTTCAGTGTATGTAGTAATGATACCTTCGTAGTTTCTTAAGATTACCTTGTGTGGAGTCTGAGAAATTACGTACTGTGGCATTACCGGAGTCTTACCGCCACCACCAGGAGCGTCAACTACGAATGTAGGAACTGCGTAACCTGAAGTGTGTCCTCTTAAACCTTCCATGATTTCGATACCCTTTGAAACAGGAGTTCTGAAGTGTTCGATACCCATTGAAAGGTCGCAGATGTAGATGTAGTAAGGTCTTACTCTGTTCTTAACTAGAGTATGCATTAAGTCTCTCATGATGTGCTTACAATCGTTAACACCTCTTAAAAGAACTGACTGGTTGCCTAAAGGAATACCAGCATCTGCAAGCTTTCTAACAGCTTCCATAGCGTCTGGAGTCATTTCCTTTGGATGGTTGAAGTGAGTATTTAACCAGATTGGGTGATACTTCTTCAGCATTTCAACTAACTTGTCAGTAATTCTCATTGGCATTACAACAGGAGTTCTTGAACCGATTCTTACGATTTCTACATGAGGAATCTTTCTTAATTCGGAAATGATGTATTCTAAAACATCGTCTTCTACGCAAAGAGCGTCACCACCGGAAAGAAGTACGTCTCTAACCTGTGGAGTCTTTCTGATGTATTCGATACATGCATTGATATCTTCCATTGATCTTGCACCATCAGTTTCACCAGCAAGTCTTCTTCTTGTGCAGTGTCTGCAGTACATTGAGCACTGGTCAGTGATTAAGAATAAAACTCTGTCTGGATATCTGTGAGTTAAACCAGGAGCTGGAGAGTCAGCATCTTCGTGAAGAGGATCTAAGTCATCAGCTTCGGATCTGTGCATTTCCTTTAAAGTAGGAACTGCCTGCATTCTTACTGGACATCTTGGATCGTCTGGGTCCATGATGGAAGCATAGTAAGGAGTGATACCTACTCTGAAACCACCGATAACCTTTTCGATTTCTTCCTTTTCCTGTTCAGTTAAATTTACAACCTGACAAATATCTTCAACAGTTGTTAATCTGTTTTCTACCTGCCAATGCCAGTCATTCCACTGTTCATCAGTAACGTCTTTGAATAAAGGAATGTCTTTCCAATTTCTTACAGCCATATTAATCTCCTTAAAATTTGTTAATTTGATTTGGTTTTTATAAATGCACTTTAATTAAGCGTACATTTCTTCGAATAATTTTCTTAAGCCAGCATGTTCTCTTAAGCACTGCAGAGTGATTGCAGCGTGGCCCTTAGTGTAACCGTTACCAATAATCATGTTAACGTCCTTACCAACACCTTCAGCTCCTAATGCAGCCTTTGTGAAGGAAGTAGCCATTGAGAAGAAGTATACTGTACCTTCGTCCTTAGTTGCTAAGATGGAAGCCATTTCTGTGTTTTCGATGTTTACACAGTTGATTACTACGTCGAATAATTCGCCGTTAGTTAATTCCATAGCCTTGTTGTACATTCCAACTGCATCTGTAGCATCTAAGTGGAAATATTCGTCAGCTAAATCAAGAGCTCTTGCTCTGTCTTCTGACTTCTGGGAACCAGCAGCGCATACTACCTTACCAGTTACACCAGCTCTCTTCTTAGCTTCGTATAAGCAAAGAAGACCTGACTTACCGCCACCACCGATTACAAGAACCTTCTGACCGGACTGAACTAATTTAGCAGCCTGAGCAGGAGCACCTGCAACGTCTAAAGCAGAAAGTGCTAATCCTTCCGGCATATCATCAGGAATGATTCCATATATTCCAGACTGGAATAAGATTGCCTGACCCTTAATGTCAACCTGGTCGATTGCAGGTCTCATTTCAAGGATTTCATCAATCTTTAATGGAGTTAAGGATAAGGATACTAAAGTAGCAATCTTATCGCCAACCTTTAAATCACCTACGTAAGCAGGTCCGATTTCTTTAACTGTACCTAAAAGCATACCGCCGGAACCAGTCCATGGGTTTTTGTGCTTGCCAGCTTTTTCTACGATTGACATCATAGTTTCTTTAACTTTGTTCATTTCAGCTTCATCGCCTTCGATGTCAGCCGGCTTCTTGCCATCGCAAGCTCTTCTTACGATTTCTGTGAAAGAAGCGGAGTCGATGTTTAATGTCTGAACATCGATTAGAACTTCGTTGTCATAGATTTCCATTGTGTTGTCAATTACGTCAGCTGGCTGTGGTAATACTCCCTTTGGAGAAATTACTCTGTGTGTACCATATGGGCATCCTTTTTTCATTTTCATTTTCCTCCTAGAAAATCTTATAAATTTTGAACCCGAATCGCTCGAGTACAACCTACCAATTTAATTATATTACAACCCCATTGATTTTTCTATATAAAAGTATGAAACGCTTTGCAATATAGTACAAGAATTATGCGTATAGTTCAGCAAATAACTTCATAATTCTTTCGTCTTCTCTAAGAACCTGAAGTGCAGCGTTTGCATGTCCCTTTGTATAGCCGTTACCAATTAGCATGTTAACGTCCTTACCAACACCTTCAGCTCCTAATGCAGCCTTTGTGAAGGAAGTTGCCATTGAGAAGAAGTATACAAGGCCGTTATCCTTACATGCTAAGATTGAAGACATTTCTGTGTTAGGAATGTTAACTACGTTGATAACTACGTCAGCTAATTCACCATCAGTTGCTTCCATGATTTCGTTGTACATTCCAACTGCATCTGTAGCATCTACTACTAAGTATTCGTCAGCACACTTTACAGACATAGCTCTGTTTAATGACTTTTTGAATCCATCTACGCAGATAACCTTACCGTTGATACCAACCTGCTTCTTAGCCTGCCAGCAGCAAAGGATACCGGACTTTCCGCCACCACCCATTACAACTACAGTGTCGCCAGGCTTGCAGATTTTAGCTGTCTGAGCAGGAGCACCTGCAACGTCAAGAACTGATAATGCTAATTCCTTAGGCATGTCCTTAGGAAGGATTCCGTATAATCCGGACTGGAATAAAATAGCTTCACCCTTTACGTCAACCTGGTCGATTTCAGGTCTTACTTCTTTGATTTCTTCAATCTTAAGTGGAGTTAAGGATAAGGATACTAATGTAGCAATCTTGTCACCAACTCTTAAGTCACCTTCAAAGTTAGGTCCGATAGCTTTTACCTTACCGATTAACATACCGCCGGAACCTGTCCATGGATTCTTGTGCTTACCGGTAGTTTCAACGATATTCATGATGATCTTCTTGATTTCTTCAACATCTCCGCCAGCTCTCTTTTCGATTTCTGTGAATGATGCAGAGTCAATGTTTAATGTATGTACATCGATTAAAACTTCGTTATCATAGATTTCCATTGTGTTATCGATAACATCCGCAGGCTGTGGTAATACACCCTTTGGTTCGATTACTCTGTGTGTTCCGTAAATGTCACCTTTTTTAAATTCCATTGTTTATTTGTCTCCTTTTCTTTTCAAAACTTCGCTGTAAATATATTAAGCAAGTTCTGTGCCATGTGCATAATCCCCTTATTCATATCTGCGGTTCATGGTAGCTTTGTTGAGATTGACACATTTTTATCACTTTCGATTATTTTTGCAGGCAAGCAACGACCCGCTCCCTCGAACCGATTTCGTTTCATACAAAAACAATGCGAACCGAAATATGTTCGCATTGTTTTCTAGTTGATTATGTTCTGCTTTCCATCTGCAAAAAAGTCTGCCTAGAGTTCATACTTTTTCTTCTTTCTAACAAGCTGAGTCTGGCTTATCCCTATAGCCTTTGCAGCCTTTCTGGTTGACCCGTATTTTTCACAGGCATACTTAATCAGCCCCTTTTCATACTCATCAACAGCTTTCTGCAAATCTATTTCCTGCTGTAATCCGTTATCAACGCCCGGCGCATCCAGTTCCATAATATCACTGTGATTATCTTTCATTACATCCATAAGAGTTATATCCTCACCGCCGGCCCCAATCATCAGCCTCTGCACTGTATTTTCAAGTTCTCTGATATTTCCCGGCCATTGCTGCTGCTTCAGATACTCCATGGCACTATCGGATATACCCCTTTTAACACCAAACTTCTTGTTATACTTCGAAAGAAAATGATTTACTAAAACAGGTATATCTTCAGGTCTTTCCTCAAGGCTCGGTATCTTTATTGGCACCACATTAAGTCTGTAATAAAGATCTCGCCTGAACTTGCCCTCTTCTACAAATTTTTCAAGATTCCTGTTGGTCGCCGAAATTATTCTTACATTGGTTTTGACAGGAGTTGTCCCTCCAACCCTGTAAAACTCACCATCCTGAATAACTCTCAGCAATTTTGCCTGCATCTCCAGAGGCAGCTCCCCGATTTCATCGAGGAACATAACCCCGTTGTTTGCCAGTTCAAAATATCCTTTTTTGCCTGTGTTGCTGGCCCCTGTAAAAGCTCCTTTTTCGTATCCGAAAAACTCAGATTCTATCAGCGACGGAGAAATGGCCCCACAGTTGATTTTTACAAAAGGCTGAAGACGTCTTTCACTGTTTTTTTGTATTATATTAGCCGCCTTTTCCTTACCTACACCGGTATCTCCGAAAATCAGTACATTGCAGTCGTATTTCGAAACCTTGGTCATGTCCTCAAGGACCTTAATCATGGCTTTGCTTCTAAAAACAAAGTCCTCCATCAGAGTCTTCCCGATTAGTTCCTGCACATAAGGGCTCTCAATTCTATCTTCTTCCTCCGAATCGGCTTTGTGTTCTACCACTTGAACATTTTCAAAATATGGTGCAAGCTCTTTTACCAGCTCAACGTCAAACTCGTTGTATCCTTCCAGGTAGCCTTCTGCCCCTCGCACATCCAGAGACTTGGATAAAGACTCAGTAATGTACAGAGCAATATTAAGATTGTTGATAAGATTGGCAAAGAGCACCGTTCCACCCGGTTTTGTAGCAAGAATATTGATGGTCTCAGCCCCCGGTATCTCTGCACAGTTTACAGAAAGGTCATAAAGAGACTCTTCTCCGATTTTTTCCATGCACTCAACAGGCTTCAATATGTCAAGAAAACTAACTTCATCAAAAACTTCAGAAATCAGGTCATCTATTCCCTTTCCTGCAATTATAGTATTGCTTCGCTTGTCCAGAAGACACTTTATTACACAATCAGCGCCAAGCTCCCTTCTTATTACATAGCCGTAAAGAAGATTTGTAATCATGCTGTCTCCAACGATGAGGAACTTCTTCTTATCTCCGATAAGGCTCTTGAGTCTGAAAGGAGTCCCCGACTGGTCAAAGGCAAACATAAGGATATCATGAGGTACATCTTCCGGTGCCTTGACTACAGGAATAAGGTTATGAACGATAACATATCCTTTTGCCTCTACCTGGTGAAAGGCTTTATCTACAGATATTATATCCTCTATGTACATGGGCATGGAAGCCGCAGAAGCATTGCAAATAACCAAATCTCCTACCTTCAGACCCATTTGATTATCATAATCCTTGCCTATTTCTTCAACAACACCCATTACCAGTCCTCCGGTATCAGATATCGGATTGTGAAGTTTCCCTCTTCTTATTATAATATCAATTATATTCTGTTTAATTCGCTTGTCATCGTTGTTGGATTCCGTGCATATCTGCTTAAATCCGGTACCTTCAAGATGAATTCGCTTTATGGATACTCTGAGCTCGTCAGGATAAATATTTCTGTTATTGTCAAGTTTCCACGCCGAAGTCGGCAAAACATGCTGTGGTTCAAGGACTCGTCTTTTACCATACTTATTTGGCATTTTGTGTTCACTCCTTTTTTTACTGAACATAAATCGGTTCATTTCCTTCGTATTTTCAATGATATACTATTGGCACGCATTTTGCAATATATAAATAATGTGAATTCAAACTAATAAAATAGTTCTATATTTTTACGTAAAAAGGAGAATAATAATGGAAAACAAAATTACTTCAACATTAAGACTTAGAATGTCCGCTAAGGATGCACACTACGGTGGAAATCTTGTAGATGGTGCTCATATGGTTCACTTATTTGGTGACGTTGCTACTGAATTATTAATCAAGTGCGACGGAGACGAAGGTCTTTTCTGTGCATACGATAATGTAGAATTCTTAGCTCCTACATACGCAGGCGACTACATCGAAGCTTATGGTGAAATCACAAAGATTGGTAACACTTCAAGAAAGATGAGCTTCGAAGCTAGAAAGGTTATCGCTGCAAGACCTGACATCAGCGACTCCGCAGCTGACTTCTTAGAAGAACCTATCGTTGTAGCAAGAGCTACAGGTACTTGCGTAACTCCAAAGGAATGCAAGAGAAAATAATCAGCGTACAAGGTAATTACTAATACATCTTTAAAATAACAGCGAGGTCAGCCTTACCATGACCTCGCTGTTGTTTTTTAGCAGTTTTTCAGAAATTCGATTTCTTCTTTTGTCAGTTTTCTATAATGGCCTTCCTTCAGATGCCCAAGCTTAATCGGACCGATAGCCACCCTTTCAAGGCTCTGCACGGGATTGCCCACTGCAGCAAACATCTTTCTGACCTGTCTGTTCTTCCCTTCGTGAATGGTTATTTCAACGAGAGTAGAACCTTTAGTTCCTTTTATAACATCGACCTTTGCCTTTTTTGTTATATATCCTCCAATGTCCACACCTTTTCTCAGGCGCGCAAGCTTCTCATTTGACAAGATCCCCTGAACGACAGCCCTGTAGGTTTTGCCCAGTTCATGTTTCGGATGAGTCACCCTGTAGGTCAGATCGCCATCGTTGGTCATGATTAATGCTCCTGTTGTATTGTAATCAAGCCTTCCCACAGGGAAAAGCCTTGCATCAATGTCCTTGACGATTTCCATTACGGTCGCTCTGTCCTTGTCATCCTCCACAGTTGTAATCATCCCCCAAGGCTTATTGATAAGAACGTATTCCAGTTTCCTATCTGCGCTTATTACCTTGCCATTGACCATAACCTCGTCACCCTCTGCAACATCGTAGCCGGGCTCCATCATGACAGCTCCATTTATTTTAACATTGCCGTTGGCAATAAGTTCGTCTGCCTTTCTTCTGCTGGCAACTCCTGCCTGTGCGATATATTTGTTTATTCTCATAGTGTTCTTCCTTGTACTCTTCCTTGTTTCTT
>CALZMV010000034.1 GCA_945788655.1 uncultured Clostridia bacterium
AACAAATGTTCGAAGAAGAGGATTTCAGTTTATGGCAAAGAAGAGTAAAAGTGTATTTGTATGTCAGGAATGTGGATATGAGAGCCCTACCTGGATGGGACAGTGCATCTGCGGTGCATGGAATTCTTTTGTGGAGGAAAAGGCGCTTCCTGCCCCAAAGGAAGATTCGAGAAGAAGGACTTCTGAATCGGCAAAACCTACTAAACTAAAAGAAGTTGGAACAAGGGATTATCAGAGACTTAATACGGGAATCGGAGAACTGAACCGCGTCCTTGGGGGAGGTCTTGTCAAGGGCTCCCTGGTGCTGATATCAGGAGAACCCGGCATAGGCAAATCTACAATAATAATTCAGGCTGCATCCAATATTGCCCAAACAGGGCAGAAGGTTCTCTATGTATCGGGGGAAGAATCCGAAGAGCAGATTAAGCTTAGAGCAGATAGAGTTTGCGAAGATATTCCCGATACTCTCCTTGTAATGCCTGAAACAAATATGGAGAACGTGGAGATTGCCTGTGAGAACATTAAGCCCGCATTTTTGATAATAGACTCCATTCAGACCATGTACAGCGACGAAATAGATTCAGCTCCAGGCAGCGTATCTCAGGTTAGAGCATGCGGCAACAAGCTGCTAAAAATAGGCAAAACAAACAATATACCGACTTTCATAGTTGCACATGTGACTAAAAGCGGAGATTTGGCAGGTCCAAAAACTGTAGAACACCTTGTGGATTGCGTTCTTAATTTCAGCGGAGAGAGGGATCAGGAACTTAGAATACTGAGATCTTTTAAGAACAGGTTCGGCACCACAAGTGAAATTGGAGCCTTTATGATGGCTGAATCCGGTCTTGAGGAGGTCAGAGATATTTCAGGCACATTCTTGGAAGGTAAGGAAGAAGAATCCGAGGGCTCTGTAACCGCGGCCGTATATGAAGGCAGCAGACCTGTCATGTTTGAGGTACAGGCTCTGGTCACCCCTGCCAACATCGGATTTGCAAGACGAACAGCAGTAGGCGCCGATAACACAAGATTGAGCATGATTTTAGCCGTTCTTGAGAAGAAGATAGGTCTTAATCTTGTCAATCAGGATGTTTACGTCAATGTGGTGGGAGGTTTGAAACCGGATGGTACATCAATCGACCTTGCTGTGGCACTTGCCATTTACTCATCATTAAAAAGCATATCAGCACCGAAGAAGACTATTGCTATGGGTGAAATCGGACTTACTGGAGACTTACGCAATGTAAGATTTGCTGAGAAAATAGTCAAAGAAGCTGCCAGAATGGGCTATGAGAGAGCCATAATACCGATCAACAATGCAAAAACCATTAAAGAAAACTTTTCTGGAATTGAAATTATAGGGGTAAAGAATATAAGGGAGGCCATTAAGTGCTTCACTAAATGATGCAATAAAAAAGGACATGTACTCAAAGTCTTAAAGAGTATATGTCCTTGTTTTTTATTTGATTTCTTCAATGGAAGCAGGATCCATTGGGATTCCTTTCTGGCGCCCTTCTTCTCTATTGCGCTCCTTCTTGACATATGGAAGCTCAAACCAGAAGGTTGTTCCTTTGTCAACCTTGCTGTTTACACCAAAATCTGCATGGTGAAGGGTAAGGATTCCCTTTACAATTGAAAGTCCAAGACCGGTACCTTCTGTTGGGCGAACATAGTTGCTGCTGGTCTTGTAATATCTGTCCCAGACATGTGGGAGTTCTTCAGATTTAATGCCAGGTCCGTGATCAGATATTTCTACTCTGTATTTGTTGCCTGAACGTTTAATGTTAATTATGACAGTCTTATCTTTGCCGCAGTATTTGACAGCGTTGTTAATAAGGTTTGAAGCGACCTGCTTGATTTTATCCTCGTCTCCGTATGCGAAACATTCTTTAGGGCAATAAAATTTAAAGTTGTAATTGTCCTGTTCAACAAGAATATCATAAGATGAAACTATGGATGAAATAGCCGCACCCAGGTTAAATTTCTTTCTGTCAAGGGTAGTCTTGTGGGTCTGCATGGCTGAAACTGTCGCCATATCGCTAACCAGTCTGTTGAGTCTATCTGTTTCATCGATAATAACCTGAAGATGGTTGTTGCGCTTCTTTGGGATATCTCCTGATAAATCGCGTATCATCTCTGCATAGGAACGAATCATTGTAAGCGGAGTCTTCAGGTCATGGGATACGTTTGCAATCATATCCTTCAGCCTGTTGTCTGCAAGTCCGAGCTCGAAGGCGGCCGTATTCAGCGAATCGGCCAAATTGTTGATTTCGGAATATGAATTACCTTCAAATTTTACATCATAGTTTCCTTTACCCATTTCCTTGGCAGTACGAGTAAGACTCTTTATAGGTCTTGAAATTCTGTTTGCAAAATATACCGAAAGTATAGCTGCTAAAGTAATTGTAACAATCGTAACATAAAACAACTGGTTCTTAAGAATATTTATGGTGGATGTAACCGGATAAAGAGGTGAAAAGATATATAAATTGGCTGTATTGCCGTCCTTGCCGGTAATTCTCCTTCCGTAGGCAAGTGTCTGATAGTCCTCTAATCCTGTGTTCATCCTGAAAGAAACATCGGTTTCGTCTGATGTATTCAAAAGATTCTTCAACTTAGATGTCTGGTCCAGATATATCTGGATAGGAAGTCTTGTCTCCTGCTCGGGAGAAAAAAGCAGTATGCCGTTTTGGGATTCCATCATTACATAGAAGTCATTTATGATTGAAAGCTCCTGGATTGAAGTTGTCAGGTTTTTGTCATTTCGTTCATAAGAATTGGAAATAGACGTAGCAACTCTTGTCACTTCGCCTATTTTCATTTCCTCATATGAATAGTTCAGAAAGAATATCTGTAAAAACCAGATTAATGCAACAATCCCAAGACCAAAGGCTGCGAAATATGCCCACAGCCTGAATTTGATGCTTCGGGTATCGTAATTACTGTTCGAACTCAAATTTGTAGCCTACCCCTCTCAATGTAACAATATAATCCCTGTATGGACCAAGGCTGTTTCTAAGATTCTTGATGTGTGTGTCGATGGTTCTGTCATCGCCAAAGAAGTCATAGCCCCAGATGTCTGAAAGAAGTTTGTCTCTTGACAGAGCAATATTCTTATTTTCGACAAGATAGAAGAGAAGCTCGTATTCCTTTGGAGTAAGCTCGATTTTTTCTCCATCTACAGTTACGGTTCTTGCAGGAATGTTGATTTCAAGACCGCCAAATGTCAACACACCCTGTGGTGCTGTAGTCTGAGAATTAACTCTTGCCAGTACCGCATTTATTCTTGCCATCAATTCTTTTGGACTGAAAGGCTTAACGATATAGTCGTCGATACCCAGTTCGAATCCGAATAGTTTGTCATACTCTTCTCCGCGTGCGGAAAGCATTATTACCGGGATATCTTTAATTTTTTTGATTTCCTTGCATGCTGAGAAGCCATCCAGCTTCGGCATCATTACATCCATAATAATAATGTCATAATCGTTCAGTTTACAAAGACCGATTGCACTCATACCATCTTCTGCCTCTGTAACCTCAAAACCGCTGAACTCGGCATACTCTCTGATGACTTCACGAATCTTAGGTTCGTCATCTACAACAAGAATTTTATACATAGGACTGTTCTCCTTTTTATTCCGATAAGTAGTTATTTTTACATATATATTCTACCACAAATATGGAATTAGGCAAAAGATTTTGTGAAAAATAAATGTTGACACTAAAAAAACTCTATGATATCATAAATTATTTTGTTGAGTAACATTGACATTGAGCCTAAAAATCTTTTATACTAAACTGTAGACAGGTTTAGAATGGAGGCTTGTGTCATGTTTTCTGTAGGCAATAAAATCGTTCACCCAATGCATGGGGCTGGTACAATCCAGAAAATTGAAGAAAAGAGAATTCTAGGGGAAGTAAAACAATACTACGTCCTCAAATTACCATGCAATGATATGAATGTTATGATTCCTGTGAATTCCGAAAATACTGTAGGTATAAGAGCTATTGAAGATAAGGATGTAGTTCTTAAGGCTATTGAGGTGCTTAAGCAAGAATCAACAGAGATGGATTCCAACTGGAATCGCAGAAATAGAGAAAACATGGAAAAACTCAAGACAGGGGATATCTTCCAGGTTGCGGAGGTAGTGCGCAATTTAATTCGCGTGAACAGAGTTAAAAACTTATCTGCAGGTGAAGCGAAGATGCTTGCCAATGCAAAGCAAATCCTCTTGAGTGAGATTATATTGGCTTGTGAACTGACAGAGCCTGAGGCTGAGAAACTGGTTGAGGATGCCGTTTAATTCATTGGCACCTCTATGCAGGTAATCACCAAAACCTTAAATTTTGAAGAAAGGAGGAAAAATGATGTTTAAGAAACTGTTTAACGGAGCATTTACTTTGTTGGGCGCATTTGTTGGATATGAGGCGTTTGTGCTTCTTACAAAGATTTTGTATATGCAGGGTTTTAATGTTGGAAATATGAGCAGCATGGAGAAAATCTGCATGTCAGCTTTATTTGCACTTATTTTTGGTTTTATTTTTTACTGTATAGCGCCTGTTCTGTCAAGGCAGGGTAACAGAATGGCGGACTCCATCGGAAACGATTTAAAGACTGTTTCCAGCACCGACCTTTTAGGAAGTGTGTTTGGATTGATTGCAGGTCTGGTCATTGCATTTCTACTGACTAAGATATATCAGGACGTGGTTTCCAACGCCATGTACTTTATGCTGACCATTGCGATTTATATCGTCATGGCATTCTTTGGGATTGTTATCGGTGGTAAAAAAGGTTCCGAAATAATCAACCAGTCCTTTGCTAAGATGCAGCCTGCTAGAGGCGAAAAAAAGGAAGAGAATCCTTATGCCTACAATGAAAAGGACAAGAAGAGACAGAGAATGCCCAAGATTATGGACACAAGCGTTATTATTGACGGAAGAGTTCTTGAAATAATGAAAACAGGCTTTCTCGAGGGACCGATTGTTATACCGGAATTTGTTCTGGTGGAATTGAGGCACATTGCGGATTCATCTGATGCATTGAAACGCACCAGAGGGAGACGTGGGCTTGATATCTTAAATAAGATTCAGGAAATTTATGGAATCGAAATCTATAACACTGATTCCGAAAAGTCCTTGCAGGACATTCCGGAGGTTGATGTTAAGCTTCTGAAACTTGCACAGATTATAAAGGGAAAGGTTGTTACAAACGATTATAACTTAAACAAGGTTGCTGCAATACAGGAAGTTCCCGTTCTGAATATCAACGAGCTTGCTAATGCAATGAAACCTATGGTAATCCCAGGGGAAAGCATGACTGTTTCATTGATAAAGCAGGGTAAGGACCAGAATCAGGCGGTTGCCTATCTTGACGATGGAACCATGATTGTTGTCGAAAACGGCAGAAAAAAGATCGGCCAGACTGTAGATATTATCGTTACAAGCGTATTGCAGACAGCCGCAGGCAGATTGATATTCGGAAAGATGACTGCATAAGGAGAGCTGATGTATCAGGGAAAATGTGTTACTGCAGTAATTACTGCAGCAGGAAGCGGAAGTCGTATGGGAGCTGCCATACCAAAGCAATTTCTAAAAATTGCAGATAAAACCATTTTACAGCATGCCATAAGTCCTTTCGAGGAGCTGGAACTGATTGATGATATTTTGGTTGTAACGAGCCGGGATTTTGCGGCATTATGTAACGAATTGTGCAGTGGTTTTAAAAAAGTTAAGGAAATTGTAGTTGGTGGCAAGGAGAGACAGGATTCTGTCAAAAATGCCCTCGATCTGATAGATGACGGATATGTGCTTGTCCATGATGGGGCAAGACCCTTTGTCACCGTTGAAATTATTAAAAATGTATTAAAGGATGCTCATAGAGTAGGAGCTGCAGTTGCGGCTGTTCCGGTTAAGGATACCATAAGAGAGCAGTCACATGAAGGCGGCAGAACCCTCAAGCGCAGTGAGCTTTACAGCGTTCAGACACCGCAGGGCTTTGGTGTAGAAATCTTGAAAGAGGCTTTTAATAAGGCTTATCAGGAGGGTTTTTACGGAACCGATGACGCAGGGCTTGTGGACAGATTAGGAAGGGCGGTTGCCATTTCTGAAGGCAGTTATTCAAACATAAAGATAACGACTAAGGAGGATATGCCCATGGAGGTAAGAGTCGGAACAGGGTATGATGTTCACCAGCTGGTAGAGGGCAGAAAGCTGATTATATGTGGAGTTGAAATTCCTCATGAAAAAGGCCTTCTGGGGCATTCTGATGCAGATGTGGCTCTGCATGCCCTTATGGATGCTATGCTTGGGGCAGCAGCTCTTGGTGACATAGGTAAACATTTTCCTGATACTGATGACCGATATAAAGGAATATCGAGTTTGAAGCTGCTGGCGCACGTAAACATGCTGCTTTCTGAAAAAGGGTATAGCCTTGGAAATGCAGATATCACAATTATGGCCCAGAAGCCGAAGATGCTTCCTCACATTCAGAAGATGAGGAAGAATATTTCAGACACATTAAATGTGGATGAAGATAAAATAAACGTAAAGGCTACAACTACAGAAAAATTAGGGTTTGTAGGCCGTGAAGAGGGAATTGCTGCTGAAGCAGTTTGTATACTAAACAGATATTAGAGGAGAGTTATAACAAATGAGACTATCAAAGATGCATATTAAAACGCTCAGAGAAGTACCAAATGAAGCTGAAATTGCCAGCCATATTCTTCTTTTGAGAACCGGCATGATTAGAAAGCTGGTGTCCGGTGTATACGGATTCATGCCACTAGGCTGGAGATCTGTTAGAAAGATTGAAAACATTATCCGTGAGGAAATGGATGCTACCGGCGCACAGGAAATTCTGATGTCAGCAGTTCAGCCTGCAGAATTATGGCAGGAGTCAGGAAGATGGTTTGCATACGGACCTGAAATGTGGAGAGTAAAGGATAGAAACGGCAGAGAGTTCTGCCTTGGACCAACACACGAAGAAGTCTTCACAGACATAATAAGAAATGATGTGTCATCTTACAGACAGTTACCACTGAATTTATATCAGATTCAGACAAAGTATAGAGATGAAGCAAGACCTAGATTTGGTCTTATGAGAAGCAGAGAATTCATCATGAAAGATGCATATTCCTTTGATAAGGACTATGCGGGCCTTGATAAGAGCTATGATGAAATGTATAAGGCTTACGAAAAGATTTTTACCCGCTGCGGACTGACATTCAGACCTGTAGAAGCAGATACCGGAGCAATCGGAGGAAGCAATTCTCATGAATTTACAGCTCTTTCTGAAGTGGGCGAAAGTGAAATTGCATATTGTGAAAAGTGTTCCATGGCAGCAACAACAGAAAAGGCAGAGTGCGTAGATGCTCCTGCAGAGGATGAGGCAATGCTTCCATTAGAGGAAGTTAATACTCCTGGAACTAAGACTATTGAAGAAGTTGCAAACTTCCTCGGTATGGATCAGTCAAGAACAATTAAGGCTTTACTGTTTGTTACCTACGATGAAGAAGGAAAAGAAAACGGATATGTAGCTGCCTTCGTTCGTGGCGATAGAGAACTTAACATGGTTAAGCTGATCAATGCTTTAAATATTCCGGAACATTCAATCGAATTTGCTGATGAAGCGAAGATGAGCCAGGCAACAGGCTGCGTAGGAGGTTTTACAGGTCCTATAGGACTTCATGACTGCAAAATAGTGGTGGACAGCGAGCTGGTTGGCCTTAAGAATCTGTGCGCGGGAGCAAACAAAGAAGACTACCATGTGAAGAATGTAAACTATGGAAGAGACTATGAAGGCGATATTGTAACTGACCTTAAGCTTCTGAAGGAAGGAGATCCTTGTCCGGTATGCGGAGCACCTGTAAAGCATGCCCGTGGCATTGAGGTTGGTCAGGTATTTAAGCTTGGTACAAAATATTCTGAATCTATGGGTGCAACATACAAGGACGAAAATCAGAAGGATCAGTTCATAGTTATGGGATGTTACGGCATTGGTGTTACAAGAACTCTTTCTGCAGTAGTTGAACAGCACCATGATGAAAACGGAATTATCTGGCCTATGTCAGTTGCACCATATCATGTAATTGTAACTCTTGTTAAGCCTGAAGATGAAGAACAGGCGGCTGTGGCTGAAAAAATCTACAATGACCTTATAAAGGCTGGAGTTGAAGTTCTGCTGGATGACAGAAAGGAAAGACCTGGCGTTAAGTTCAAAGATGCGGACCTTCTTGGCATTCCTGTAAGAATTACTGTGGGTAAGCGTGCAGGAGAAGGTATTGTTGAATACAAGCTTAGAAGAGAAGAAGAAAAATCTGAAAAAGCCGTTGAAGATGCAATAAAAGATGCAATTGCTATCGTAAATGCAGAAAAATAATGAGCAGGATCAAGGAGTTTTGTAAAAACAGCATATATTGGAATCTGTTTGAATGCTTCTTCAAGTTGGGTCTGTTTACCATTGGAGGCGGAATGGCAATGATTCCGATTATGCAGGAGAAAATCTGCGACGAAAGAAAGTGGATGACCGAAGAGGAAATTCTTGACTGTATTGCTGTCAGTCAGAGCCTTCCCGGTGTAATTGCCATAAATATGGCAACTTACGTAGGCTATTACAAAAAAGGCTTAAAGGGCGCATTGGTTTCCACAGCGGGAGTTCTATTACCATCGTTTATTATCATTATTTTGGTGGTATCTTTATTACGGACAATAGATGAAAACCCATATGTGCAAGGAGCACTGGAAGGTATTAAGGCGGCAGCGACAGGTCTTATTGCCTTTGCTGCGTATAAAATGGGCAAGCAGACATTAAAGGGTGTTTTTCAATGGATAATGGCCCTTTTGGCATTCCTTTTAATTGTTGTATTTGGTCTTAATGCAGTTTGGGTAATTCTTGGGGCAATAGTTGCAGGTGAAGTGTATGCTGCTATTAATGCGGCATCCTTGGCAAAGGAGGGAAAACAATGATTATTATCTTGTCAAAGCTTTTCCTGACATTTGCTAAAATTGGGCTCATCGGCTTTGGAGGCGGTCTTGCCATACTACCCCTGATTTACCAGGGAATGCAAAGCTTCGGCACCATCGCTCCTGAAGAGTTTGCAGAGCTGTTTGCTATTTCTCAGGCAACCCCCGGGCCTATGGCGGTAAATGCAGCCACCTTTGCAGGATTCGAAACTGCAGGAGTTCCGGGTGCATTGGCCGCGACTTTGGGAGTTGCACTTCCTGCATTTGTTCTAATTGGAATCTGTGTCAAGTTCCTTAACAGGTATCAGGAGCATAAACTGGTAAAGGGAGCCTTTGTGGGTATCAGACCTGTTGCAGTGGGAATGATAATGGCAGGTTTTGTAATGGTTGGTCAAACTTCACTGTTTTATGCTGAAGCTGTAGACTGGAACAGTCTGAGCAGTGTATTGGAAGGAATAAAAATTTTACCGGCTGTAATGGCTGTGGCAACCTTTGTGCTTGCAAAGCAGTTTAAGGTTGGATCGATAAAACTTATTATTATTATGGGTGTTTGCGGAGCTATATTCTGCAGCGGATTAATATAGGAGGAAGAAAATGAAAAAAGTAATTATTGAAATGATTAACGGAGATATGATGAAAGGTGAGTTGTACCCTGAATACGCTCCTTTAACAGTAGAAAATTTCGAAAAGCTTGCAAATGACGGCTTCTATGATGGATTGACTTTCCATAGAGTAATTCCGGGTTTCATGATTCAAGGAGGATGCCCAAAGGGCAATGGTACCGGCGGTCCGGGATATACAATCAAGGGAGAGTTTGATGCAAATGGAGTAAGAAACGACCTTGATCACACAAGAGGAGTGTTGTCAATGGCAAGAGCAATGCATCCTGACTCAGCAGGCTCACAGTTCTTTATTATGGTTGAAGCAGCACCACATCTTGATGGACAATATGCTGCCTTCGGAAAAATTACAGAAGGAATGGACGCTGCTGATAAGATTGTTAACGTGTCCAGAGACAGATATGACTGCCCGCTTGAAAAGCAGGAAATCAAGACAATAAGGGTAGTTGAAGAATAGAACAGACAGTAAGGAGTTAGCGCAAAATCATGGCATTTTTTAAAGACGTAAGAGAAGACATAAGAAATATAGTTGAAAAGGACCCTGCGGCCAGAAACGGTCTTGAGGTTCTTATCTGCTATCCAGGAATCTGGGCTTTGATTATGCATAAACCGGCACATTGGTGCTACAAGCATGGTCTTAAGCTTATTGGCAGAATTATTTCGCAGCTCACAAGGTGGTTTACAGGTATAGAAATCCATCCTGGAGCGACAATAGGCAGACGATGTTTTATTGACCATGGAATGGGAATAATTATTGGAGAAACTACTGAAATCGGTGATGACGTTACCATTTATCAAGGTGTAACTCTTGGAGGTACAGGCAAAGACACCGGCAAGAGACACCCTACCATCGGAAACCGTGTTATGATCAGTTCTGGGGCAAAGGTTCTAGGACCATTCAAAGTAGGCGATGATTCAAAAATCGGTGCCGGTTCTGTGGTTCTCAAGGAAGTTCCGCCTCGCTGCACAGTAGTCGGCATTCCCGGAACTATAGTAAAGAGAAACGGACAGAACCTTCAGGATCTGAACCAGGTGGATTTGCCGGATCCTGTAGCGGTAGAAATAGAATGTTTGAGAAGACGAATTGTAACTTTAGAAAACAGATTGCGTGAGGAAAATAAGCATGAAGATTTATAATACTTTGACAAGAAAAAAAGAGGAGTTTGTGCCTATTGAAGAGGGAAAGGTTAAGATGTATGTCTGCGGACCTACAGTATATAACTATTTCCATATAG
>CALZMV010000035.1 GCA_945788655.1 uncultured Clostridia bacterium
ATAAGGTTGAGAAAACTGAAGATGGATTTAAGGTTGTTACGGACAAAGGGGAAGAACTGTTCTGTAACGATCTTGTGCTTGCAACAGGAAGATCCGGCTCAAAGTGGATTAGTTCAGTATGTGACGGGTTTAATATCAAGCAGACAAAAAACAGAGTTGACATCGGTGTAAGGGTTGAGCTTCCTGCAGAAGTTTTTAAACATGTAACCGATGAAGTTTACGAAAGTAAATTCGTTTACAGAACCGATAAATATAACGATCTTGTCAGAACCTTCTGCATGAACCCATATGGCGAAGTGGTAGCAGAAAACACAAACGGAATTGTAACTGTAAACGGACACAGTTATGCAGACCCAACTCTGAGAACAGAGAACACCAACTTCGCGCTGCTCGTTTCAAATACCTTTACTGAACCTTTCGAGGACAGCAACGAATATGGTGAATCTATAGCAAAGCTTTCAAATATGTTAGGAGGCGGAGTTCTTCTTCAGAGATTTGGAGATCTTGTAAAGGGCAGACGTTCCAGCGAAAGAAGAATGGAAAAGAGCTTCACAAGACCGACTCTAAAGGCTACACCCGGAGATTTGAGCCTTGTAATTCCAAAGCGTCAGCTTGACGACATTATCGAAATGATTTATGCTTTAGATAAGATTGCGCCGGGTACAGCTAACGAGGATACACTTTTATATGGAGTAGAGGTTAAATTCTATAACATGAAGGTGGAAGTTGATGAAAATCTTGAGACTGAAGTCAAGGGTCTTTATGCCTTAGGCGACGGTTCAGGTGTTACTCATTCCTTATCTCAGGCTTCAGCCTGCGGTGTACATGTTGCGAGAATTTTACACGACAAATATAAATAGCGGGAGGAAATAATATGGATTTGAAAACAGAAAACTACAAGTTTAATCAGCACAGAAAGTGCGAGTTTTTCCCTTGTCACGATGTGAAGGATGATAGCGACTTTAACTGCCTGTTCTGCTATTGCCCACTTTATGCTCTCGGAGAAAAGTGTGGGGGGAATTACCAGTATACTGCTGACGGAATAAAGGATTGCACCAATTGCAAGATTCCTCACAGTCCTAAGGGATACGATTATATTATAGGCAAATATCCTGAAATAATGGAACTTGCCAAGAAAAAGTAAAACCAAAAATATTAATAATCAGATATAAAATCAAGTCTTCTCTCATATAATTCTTATGCTTTATGTGAAAGGAGACTTTTTTATGTTTTTGATAATCGTTGGAACAGGTCAGATGGGGCAGACTGTAAGAGCATGCGCAAAAAAAGATGAATTTTTCGATAAAATTGAGATGGTGGAACCCCTTGATGCTGTATGGCCGCAGGAAAAGGCAGACTTAATCATTGACTTCAGTCACCCTAAGGCAATGAAGGATATATATGAATATTGTCATAGACACGGAGGAGGAATTCCCGTTGTAATAGGCACAACGGGTCAGGGTAAAGAAGAAGAGACATTGATAAAATTACTGGAAAAAATATGTCCTGTAGTGAGAAAAACAAATTTTTCAAGGGGTATTGAGGCTATGAATGAGTTGGTGCCAAGGGCAAAGGAGTTGCTCAAGGGCAGCGATATTTCTGTGCTTGAGATACATCACTCCTTAAAAAAAGATTCACCAAGCGGTACGGCGAAAACCCTTTGCAAAAGTCTGGAACTGGATGAAAAGGCAGCTTCAAGCATGAGAATTGGAAACATGCCGGGTCAGCACACGGTATATTTTGCACTGGAAGACGAGCTCATCGAAATAAGGCATACCGCTTTTTCGAAGAAAATATTTGCTTTAGGAGCAATAAATGTGGGTAAAATGTTAATAGAAAATTGACTATTCAGAAGAAATATGCTAAAACAAGAGAATGACAAAACTATGCATTGGAGCTAAAAAATGGAAGTAGAATTAAAGTTTTTAATTGAAGACTCTATTGAAAGGGAAAAAATTCTGTATGACAGCCATTTAGCTGAAATGATGGATGAAGAAAAAATAGAGGAAATTGAAATGAAAGCGGTTTATTTTGACACAGAGGATTTTTCTCTTTGTGATGCGGAATATGCCTTCAGAGTCAGGGCCGAAAACGATCATAAGGTAGCCACCCTTAAATGGGGAGGCAAGGTTGAGGAAGGACTTCATACAAGAGGTGAACTGAATGTTCCTGTAGATGAGAATTTTGCAAAGAAGCCTTATCTTGAGATTTTCAAAGGAAGCGATATATTCGATCAGATTATGTCTGTTGCCGGAGGCAAAGAACTTAAACCTCTTATGGAAGTAAACTGCCTTAGAAAACAGATAACAGTTGATACAGGCAAAAGTATTAGTGTTATTTCTCTTGATGTGGGGCAGGTTGTAACACCAAAGGGTACGGCTCCTATTTCTGAAGTGGAAGTTGAGCTATTTTCGGGCGATAAGGACGATATGATGGCCTTGGGACGTGAACTTCAGGCAAAATATAATTTAACTGAAGGTGCAAAAAGCAAATTTCGCGTAGGATTAGAGCTAATTGGGTACAAAAAATAAAAAAATTCACGATTTTTTCAAAAACCTTGGTCAATTTTAATAAATGACGAGGTTTTTTGTTTAAATATATCTAAAAAAAAGGTTTTAATCTTTACTTTGTGGGTAAATAGAGTTATAATATACTGCAATTGTCCGTTTGTTTTACGGTATTTTAGGAGGATAGATTTTAATGAAAGCAACATTTATTTCAAGAGAAAAAAACGATGTTAAATTTACAATGGAATTTACTGCTGAAGAATTTGAAGCAGCACAGGTAAAAGCTTATCAGGCAAACAAAGACAAGTTCGTGGTTGATGGCTTTAGAAAGGGTAAAGCACCAAGAAGCATCATTGAAAAGAGATATGGTGAAGGCATTTTCTTTGAAGACGCAATTGACGAATTATTCAGAGAGCACTATGGTAAGGCATTAGTTGAATTAGAATTAGAAGTTATCGACAGCCCAGCTGCTGAATTCAGCCAGATTAAGAAGGGTGAAGGTTTCACTGCAACTATCACAGTAGCTTGCTTCCCAATCGTAGAAGTTAAGGACTACAAGGGAATAGAAATCGAAAAGGTTACTCAGGAAGTAAAAGATGAAGACGTTGAAAACGACCTTAAGCAGCAGCAGCACAGAAACGCAAGAGTAGTTCTCGTTGAAAGAGAAGCTAAGGAAGGAGATACAGTTCTTCTTGACTACTCCGGATTTGTTGGTGACGAACAGTTTGAAGGCGGCACAGCTGAAAGACAGGAATTAAAATTAGGTTCCGGCATGTTCATTCCTGGATTTGAAGAACAGCTGGTTGGCGTAACTCCTGGTGAAAAGAAGGATGTAGTTGTTACATTCCCAGAAGAATACCACGCAGCAGATTTAGCTGGTAAAGAAGCGGTATTCCACTGCCTGGTACATGAAATCAAGGAAGAACAGCTTCCAGAATTAGATGATGAATTTGCTAAGGATGTAAGCGAATTTGATACTTTAGATGAATTAAAAGCATCAATCAGAGAAAAACTAGAAAAGTATGCAGAAGCTGCTAGTGTTTCTCAGATGAAGGATAAGGCAATCGAAAAGCTTGTTGCTTCAAACGAAGTTGAAGTACCTGCTGTAATGGTTGAGGACGAAATGAGCAGAATGGCTCAGGAATTAGATCAGCAGCTTCGTTATCAGGGAATGTCCTTAGGTCAGTATTTAGAATTTGTTGGTAAGGACATGGCTGCTTTCAGAGATGAATTAAGACCTGATGCTGAAAGACAGGTTAAGACAAGATTACTTCTTATGGGAATCGTTGAAGCAGAAAAAATTGAAGTTTCAGCTGAAGAATTAGACGAAGAAATCAAGGTAATGGCTATTCAGTACAATACTAATGCTGATGAAATCAAGAAGATGTTAGGATTTGAAAACTTAGCATTCTTACAGAAGGATATTCAGATTAAGAAGGCAATTGAGTTCATCTACGACAATGCAGTAATCAAATAATAAGTAGATAAACATTTTTCACAAGAAAGGGGAACTAAAATGGCTTTAGTACCATATGTAATTGAACAGACTTCAAGAGGAGAAAGATCATATGATATCTATTCAAGATTGTTGAAGGATAGAATCATTTTTCTGGGAGAAGAAATAAATGACCATGTTGCAAGTATAGTAGTTGCACAGCTGTTATTTTTAGAGGCAGAAGATCCTGAAAAGGACATATGCATTTACATTAACAGCCCGGGGGGTTCTGTATCTGCAGGTATGGCTATTTATGATACTATGCAGTACATTAAGCCTGATGTATCAACTATCTGCATAGGTATGGCAGCGAGCATGGGGGCATTTTTACTGTCATCGGGAGCGAAGGGTAAGAGAATGGCTCTTCCAAATGCAGAAATTATGATTCATCAACCTTTAGGCGGAGTAAGAGGTCAGGCATCAGATATTAAGATTCACGCTGACCATATACTCAAAACTAAAGAGAAACTCAACAGGATCATTTCCGAAAACACAGGTCAGGATCTTGAAAGAGTTACAAGAGATACAGACAGAGATAACTTTATGAGTGCAGAAGAAGCTTGCAAATATGGTTTAATCGATAGAGTTATCACTTCTAGATAAGGGGGGAAAACATAATGAGCAACTTTGACGAAAATAAACAGCTCAGATGCTCTTTCTGCGGCAAGCCGCAGTCTCAGGTTTCAAGACTTGTTGCAGGTCCAGGTGTTTACATTTGTGACGAATGCATCAGTTTATGTCAGGAAATCCTTAAGGAGGGGCTTGAACCTGATGATGATAATACACCTGAAAAACAGGGATACAAACTTCCAAAACCAAAGGAAATTGTTGAAATACTTTCAGATTATGTTATCGAACAGGACAGAGCAAAAAAGGCATTGGCCGTAGCTGTTTATAACCATTACAAGAGAATAAATAACACTAAAAATGCCGATGATGATGTTGAAATACAAAAGAGTAACATCGTAATGATAGGACCAACCGGTTCAGGCAAGACTCTCCTTGCACAGACTCTGGCAAAGATTCTTGACGTGCCATTTGCTATTGCAGATGCAACGGCGTTAACTGAAGCGGGATATGTAGGCGAAGATGTCGAAAATATTCTGCTCAAGCTCCTGCAGGCTGCAGATTTTGACGTTGAGAAGGCACAAAAAGGCATAATATATGTCGATGAAATAGACAAGATTTCAAGGAAAACCGATAATCCGTCAATTACAAGAGACGTAAGCGGGGAAGGTGTTCAGCAGGCACTTTTAAAGATTCTTGAGGGAACAATTGCCAATGTACCGCCGCAAGGTGGCCGCAAGCATCCTCATCAGGAATTCATTCAGTTTGACACTACAAATGTATTATTTATTTGTGGTGGTGCCTTTGACGGACTTGAAAAGACTATTCAGCGCAGAATGGGTGAAAAGGTTATAGGATTTAACTCTGAAATCAGTGTTCAGACAGAAGCAACAAACGCACTTCTTGCAAAGGTGCAGCCTGAAGATCTGTTAAAATTCGGACTTATTCCTGAATTTGTGGGTAGACTTCCTGTAATAGTAACCCTTGATGAACTTTCAGAAGATGCATTGGTGAGAATAATCAAAGAGCCTAAGAATGCACTTCTAAAACAGTACAAGAAGCTTCTTGCACTTGATGGTGTAGAACTTGAAATGGATGAAGAAGCGATTAAGGCTGTTGCACGTCAGGCTATTGCAAGAAAGACCGGTGCCAGAGGTTTAAGAAGCATTATGGAAAGCACTATGACAGAAATAATGTTTGAAATACCTTCTCGTAATGATGTTAAAAAATGCGTTCTGACAAAGGAAACAATCGAGCACAAGTCCAAACCAAAGCTTTTGCTTGAATCCGGCAATGAATTAAAAGACCAAGAAGCAACCGCTTCATAATAAGGCGACTTCGGTCGCCTTTATTTTTGCAAAAAACAGGAAAGGGGGAACTACCTTGAATAACTTAGATGATGAGATTTTAGAACTTCTTGTTGATGATCAGCAGGAAGAACCAGAAAAGACAATACCATGCATACCTCTAAGAGGTCTGCTGATTTTTCCAAATACAGTACTTCATTTTGATGTAGGCAGAGAAAAATCCATTAAAGCCTTAGAGGCTGCTATGAATAATGACAAGCTACTCTTTGTGTCCTCCCAGAAAGACGAGAACGTTCTCATCCCAACAAAGGATGATTATTATAAAGTGGGAACGGTAGTGAAGATTAAGCAGATGCTTAAGATTCAGGGAGACACTGTAAGAGTTTTAGTTGAAGGCCTCTACAGAGCTGCCATCAACGAAGTAGTTACTGAAGAACCATTTATTTCAGTAGCACTTAAAGAGCTTAAGAGCACTCCGGCAGATGATGAAGACATTGAACTCCAAGCTATGCTGAGAGTGGTAATGAATACCTTTGAGGAATATTTAAGCCTGAATACTTCTATAAAGGCGGACCTATATGACCTCACAGAGATAATGGATAATCCTGAAATGATTGCCGATACCATTGCTATTCAGCTTGATGTGGACATATCAAAGAAACAGGAAGTTCTGGAAGCACTTGATATTAAGGAAAGACTTACTGTTCTTAACAGAATAATATTTGAAGAGAATCAGATTTTAAGGCTTGAAAAGCAGCTAAGTGAACAGGTTCAGGAAAATGTAAAACAGAATCAAAAGGAATATTACCTTCGTGAGCAAATGAAGGCGATTCAGAATGAACTTGGATTTGGAGAAGATGCTGTTTCTGAGGCTAAAGAATGGGAAGAAAAGTTAAAAGCTTTAAACCTCGACAAAAAGATTGAGGAAAAAGTTTTAAAAGAAATAAACAAGTTTACCAAGATGATGCCGTCATCTGCCGAAAGCGGTGTTATCAGAAACTATATAGAGACAATAATTGCTCTTCCATGGAATAAAGCGTCAAGAATAAATACGGACATTAAGAAGGCTGAAAAAATCCTTAATGAAGACCATTATGGTCTTGATAAGGTTAAAGAAAGAATTCTTGAATATCTTGCTGTAATACACCTTTCAAAGGGGATAAAAGGTCCTATAATATGTCTTGTTGGCCCTCCGGGAGTAGGTAAGACTTCCATCGCAAAGTCCATTGCAAGAGCCACCGGAAGAGAGTTTGTAAGAATGTCTTTAGGCGGTGTACGTGATGAAGCAGAAATCAGAGGCCATAGAAGAACATACATAGGTGCTATTCCGGGCAGAATAATCAGTTCCATTAAGGATGCAGGAACCAATAATCCTGTATTCTTATTTGATGAAGTTGATAAAATCGGCTCTGATTTTAAGGGTGATCCTGCATCAGCACTGCTTGAAGTGCTTGATCCTGAACAGAATAAGGAATTCCAGGACCATTTTCTTGAAATACCATTTGACCTTTCAAATGTGATGTTCATCACAACTGCAAACAGTACCGATACCATTCCGAGACCGCTTCTTGACAGAATGGAAGTAATTGAAGTATCCGGTTATACAGAAGAGGAAAAGGTAAAAATCGCTCAGAGATATCTTATTCCTAAACAGATGAAGGCTCATGGCCTGAAGAAGAAAAATTTTGCCATGAGTGAGAAGGCTATCAGGGAATTAATTAATTTCTATACAAGAGAGTCCGGCGTTAGAAACCTTGAAAGAGAAATCGGAAGCCTTTGCAGAAAGGTTGCAAGAAAGATTGTGGCAAAGAAGGCACAGAGCTACAGAATAACTCCAGCAGGCCTTGAAAACTATCTCGGAAAGCACAGATACAGATACGACCTGATGAAAGATGAAAGTGAAGTAGGTGTTACTACAGGAATGGCATGGACTCAGGTTGGTGGAGATACGTTGTTTATTGAAACCGCCCTTGTTCCCGGCAGCGGTAAAATTGAGCTTACAGGGCAGCTTGGAGATGTAATGCAGGAATCTGCTAAGACAGCCATTACATATATTCGTTCCATTGCGTCAGAATATGATATTGAGGAAGATTTCCACAAAAAATATGACCTTCATGTGCATGTTCCGGAAGGTGCAGTACCAAAGGATGGTCCTTCAGCAGGGGTAACAATGTTTACTGCAATAATGTCCACTTTGACAGGCATACCTGTTAGAAAGGATGTTGCAATGACAGGAGAAATTACCCTTAGAGGCAGAGTTCTTCCTGTTGGTGGAATCAAAGAAAAGGTTTTAGCTGCTCACAGAGCCGGCATAAGAACAATTTTGCTTCCGGCTGAAAATAAAGCTGACATTGACGATATTCCTCAGTCAGTAAGAAGACAGCTGAATTTTGTGCTTTTGGAAAAAGCGCAGGAAGCATTAAAATATGCACTAGAAGAAAGTAAAGGTTTGTAGTATGATAATAAAAGAAGCATCATTAGAAACTGTGGCGGTTAAAGCATCCCAGTATCCTGAAGACAACATGGTTGAAATTGCCTTTGCAGGCAGATCAAATGTGGGCAAGTCTTCACTTCTAAACCTTCTGACTAACAGAAAGAGTCTCGCACGTGTTTCCGGCAGTCCCGGCAAAACGAGAACCATCAATTTCTACAGGATTAATAATCAGTTTAGAATTGTAGACCTTCCTGGTTATGGATATGCCAAGGTTTCAAAATCCATGAGCAAGGAATGGGGTCCGATGATGGAAGAATACCTTGAAAAAAGACAGGGACTGAAGAAGGTTATTCAGCTGGTAGATATCAGACATGCGCCATCTGCTCAGGATATACAGATGTATGAGTATCTGAGACATTATGGTCTCGATGGAATTGTTGTTGCAACGAAGGCCGACAAGGTTTCTAATAATGAAATGCAAAAATGCATAAGCGTAATTAGAAAAGCCCTTCAGCTTGGACCTGAAGATAAGGTTATTCCTGTTTCTGCACTCAAGAGAAAGGGTCATGAGAAGCTCCTTTCTGAAATGGAAAAACTTTTGGAGGAATAAATGCGTTATATTGGATTCAGAATGCTTGCAGGCCGAATTAAGGCCATATCGGCCATGATGAAGGATAGAGAAGTTCCTTTTCGAAAGAAATTGCTAATTATCGCAGGGATTATTTATCTTTTTCTGCCTTTAGATTTAATACCGCCAATATTGGGACCTTTTGGATTCATTGATGATATAGTCCTATGGCTGTGGATAATCTGGCATCTGAAGGATACTTTAGATCAGTATTGGACGGGGGCGTCTGAATGTGATATGTCGAAGGACTTTAAAAGAAAGGATATTGTAGAAGGTGTTGAATTCACTGTAGATCAGGAGGATAAGGATGAGTGAAAGCAATAAAGTAAACGGTACGATTCTATTTACTGAAGAACAGATTAGACAGAGAGCAAAAGAACTTGGACAGCAGATTTCAAAAGATTTTGAAGGAGAGTCACTTTATCTGGTGTGTACCCTTAGAGGTGGTGTTGTTTGGATGGGTGACATAATGAAGAACATCTCAAATGATACTGAAATCGACTTTATGTCTGCCTCCAGCTACGGTTCAGGAACAACTTCAAGCGGAGTCGTAAAGATTAAAAAAGACCTGGATGGAGATATTACCGGCAAGAATGTAATAATTGTCGAAGATATTGTGGATACAGGAACTACCTTAAAACACATAAAATCTTATTTGGAAGATAAAAATCCAAAATGTGTTAAGATTTGTACTCTTTTAGACAAGCCGTCGAGAAGAGTTGCAGATATAGAGGCCGATTACATCGGTTTCACCATCGATAACTTATTTGTAATAGGATATGGGCTTGACTTCAATCAGAAGTATAGAAACCTGCCTTACATAAGTTATCTGGACGATTAATAATTTTTAAAAAAGGAGATATATACCAATGGCTTACGAAGTAAAAATCGGATTATCAAACAAACACGTTCATTTAAGCAAAGAACACATCGCAATTTTATTCGGCGAAGGACATGAATTAACTCCAACAAAGGATTTAGTTCAGCCAGGTCAGTTCGCTTGCGACGAAAAGGTTGATATCGTTGGACCTAAGAACACTTTAAAGGGAATCAGAGTTTTAGGTCCTGCTAGACCTGAAACTCAGGTAGAACTTGCTATGACAGATGCAAGAGGAATCGGCATCAAGGCTCCTGTAAGAGAATCCGGAAAGTTAGAAGGAACTCCAGGCTGCAAGTTAGTTGGACCTTGTGGAGAAGTTGAATTGGATCACGGCGTAATGGTTGCTATGAGACACGTTCACTTAAACGATGAACAGGCTGCTGAAGCCGGCGTTAAGGATGGAGAAATCGTATCCATCAAGATTGAAGGCGAAAGAGGATTAGTATTCGACAACGTTCTTGTAAGAGCAGGCGCTAAGCACGAAAGAGAAGTACATCTTGACACTGACGAAGGTAACGCAGCTGGTTGCGGACCTGATGCAGTTTGCACAATCATTAAATAAGATAATCTGAAGAAGATTAATGAGATTTACCCCTTACTATCAAAAAGTAAGGGGTTTTCTTGTAGTTAAATCCGTTTTTATGGTCTCAAAATATGAGATAATTATAGCATAAGGAAATTTAATTGAAAAACTTAACGCTCAATACTTTATTTGAAATAAGAAAGGCAGGTAATTGTTATGAAGATTGAACTGGATATCGATATGCTTGATAAGAATACTTGCGAGAATACATGCGGTAGTATGAATGTATCTTCTCAACCAAGAAAATCTATAGTTCAGGTATATTTTGAGGAGAGAAATGTGACTCTGGCATATTACAATGACAGATTCGACCTAAAGAGGGGGGA